>JAJPXX010000230.1 GCA_021205225.1 Lachnospiraceae bacterium | reverse complement strand
TGGTGCGGGCAGATGGTTCTGTTACGCTTGAGGTACATTATCACCGCGAGGATGGCGATTATTCCGAGTATTCCAGTGTATGGCTGTGGGCGGAAGGCATGGATGGCGCGCAGTATTATTTCGAAGAGGACGAAAATGGTGAGATGGTGACGACGATGGAGGTCCCGGAGGACTGCACATCGGTTGGTTTCATCGTCCGCACGGAAGACTGGGCAAAAGACATCGACGCAGACCAGTTTATCGATCTGACTGATGTGGAGACCGGAACTCTGATCGTCTATATTGAATCCGGAGTGGAAGGGTACACATCGGAATTTGCAGAGGGCACAGCGGCTGACGGGGAGACGCTGCAGATATCCGACACGGTTATGCTTGAGGTACATTATCACCGCGAGGATGGTGACTATTCCGAGTACTCCAGCGTATGGCTGTGGGGAGACGGGATGGAAGGCGCACAGTACTACTTCGAGGAAGACGAAAATGGTGAGATGGTGACGAAAATGGAAGTGCCGGAAGGATGTACATCGGTTGGTTTCATTGTGCGCACGGAAGACTGGGCGAAAGATATTGATGCAGACCAGTTTATCGACCTGACGGAGGTTGTCTCCGGGACGGTTATTGTTTACATTGAGTCCGGCGTGGAAGGCTATACGGCGGAATATGAAGAGGGCGTGGAGACCGGTGTCAAGCTGAAAAGCGTGGCTTATAACGGTGATGGTACGGTAACGGTTATACTGTCAGCGGCCATCGAAGATGCTGAAAGCGTTTTTACATTGGAAGGAACCGACGGCAGCGTTGGCATCGCATCTGTTACAGACGAGGGTGATGGAACATATCTGCTGACACTGGAGGAGGAACTGGAAAACTCACAGAGCTATACGCTTACCTGGGAGGAGACGGCATATGAGGTAAATATGCCGAATATTTACTCAACTGCCGAATTTGAAGAAGCATACACTTATGAAGGGGATGATCTCGGAGCGGCCTGGTCCCGGGAAAGCACCACATTCCGTGTCTGGGCACCTACTGCTGAGGCGATGTACCTGGATCTCTATGAGAGCGGGACAGATGGTACGGACGACCAGACGGACAAGATTGAGATGATTGCGGATGTAAACGGAACCTGGGTGACCACTGTCGAGGGAGACCTGAACGGGGTTTATTATACCTATACCGTGGTGATTGATGGGGAAGAAAGTACGACCGTGGACCCGTATGCAAGGACAACCGGCGTCAATGGAAAGCGGGGCATGGTGATTGATCTGGATTCTACAGACCCGGAGGGATGGGAATCCGATACGAATCCCCACGCGGGGGAGTCGATTACGGACGCCGTGATTTATGAACTTCAGATGCGTGATTTCTCATCGGATGAGGATTCCGGCATTACGAATGTTGGAAAGTATTTAAGCTTTATCGAGACCGGAACAACGACATCTGGCGGACAGATCACAGGGCTGGATTATCTGGTGGATTTAGGGATTACCCATCTTCATCTTCTGCCGGTCTATGATTTTGGTTCTGTTGATGAGACAACCGATGACGGGTACAACTGGGGGTATGACCCGGTAAACTATAACGTGCCGGAAGGCTCTTATTCTACAGACCCTTACAATGGCGAAGTGCGTGTGACAGAGTTTAAGGAGATGGTGCAGTCCCTGCATAACAGCGGGATCAGTGTTGTGATGGATGTCGTGTACAACCATGTGCAGTCCTCCAGCAGCTTCTGTATCAACGTACTTGTGCCGGGTTATTTCTCCCGTATTGATGATGACGGAACTTATTCTAACGGCAGCGGCTGCGGCAATGACACCGCTTCAGAACGCTCCATGGTAAGCAAATACATCGTAGATTCCGTGAATTACTGGGTAGAAGAGTATCACATCGATGGATTCCGTTTTGACCTGGTAGGGCTGCTCGACACCGAAACAGTAAATGAGATCGTTGAGACGGTGCATGAAACCCATCCGGATGTTATCTTTTATGGCGAAGGATGGACACTTTCCACAACTGTGACGAAAGACGATGTGACTCTCGCGACACAGACCAATTCAGAAGAAACACCGGATTTCGCTTATTTCAACGACACGCTCCGCGATGCCATCAAGGGAAGTGTCTTTAGCGAGACGGACTTTGGCTATGCGACCGGCCTTACCGGCTCTGCGGATACAATCATCAGCTGTTTCCAGGCTACTACCAGCTGGAACAACAACCCGACGCAGATCATTAACTATGCTTCCTGCCATGATAACCTGACGCTCTTTGCGAAGATCTTAAGTGCAACTGGCAGTGGGACAGAATTTTCCGATCAGGTAAAGATGAACAACCTGGCTGCGGCCATCTATCTGACGAGTGAAGGTGTGCCTTTCATCATGTCGGGTGAGGAAATGCTCCGCACAAAAGAAACCGCAGACGGAAGCTACGACTCGAACAGCTACAGTTCAGGCGACAGCGTCAACGCACTCAGGTACAGTGACCTGGAGGATGAAACTTACCAGCAGGTATACCAGTACTACAAAGGGCTCATTGCGTTCCGCAAAGCACACGCAGCCCTTCGCCTTTCCACATCTGAAGAAGTGGCGGAATATGTAAGCTCTGTATCCGGGCTGGATGACGAAGTGATCGCTATGGATATTCAGGGAGGTATGGAAGGCGAGATCGCGGAAGAAATCTATGTAATCTTCAATCCGAACACAGAAGCCACGACTATCACACTTCCGGACGGTACATGGAACGTCTATGTAAATGCGGAAGCGGCAGGTACTGAGGTACTTGCGACAGCAGAGGGCAGCGTAACTGTTGACGCAATCAGTGCAATGGTTCTTGTTCGAGAATGATTTGAGTATGCCTGAAATATAAAATTTCTATAGGGCAGCTTCAGTTTGTTGAAGCTGCCTGCTTTTTATGGTAAGATGTCCTCAATTCCAAAAAGACAGACAAGGTGGCAATGCATGGATAATCTTCGCTGTGTGGTGGAACGAATTACATATCAGAACGCGGAAAATGGCTTTTCTGTAATAAAATGCCGCGCAAAAGGCTACAGTGACTTGGTGACGGTGGTCGGTAATATGCCGGATGTCCATGTTGGCTCGGTTTTGTCTATGCAGGGGCAGTGGAAGATCGACGGTAAATACGGAAGGCAGTTTTCAGCTGAAAAGTGGGAGGAGACGCTGCCGGCTACGACTTATGGGATTGAAAAATACCTGGGTAGCGGCCTGATTAAGGGAGTTGGTCCCAAATTTGCAAAGCGGATTGTTCAGCAGTTTGGCAAGGATACACTGGATATTATCGAGACGGAACCGGATCGTCTCCTTGAGGTGGCCGGTATTGGACAAAAGCGTGTGAATCAGGTCAAGAAAAGCTGGCAGGAGCAGAAGGAGATTAAAAATATTATGCTATTCCTTCAAAGCAACGATGTCAGCACTGCTCACGCGGCGAAGATTTACCGCACCTATGGGAATGAAAGCATTAAGATTGTCGAAGAGAATCCGTATAAGCTGGCAGATGACATATGGGGAATTGGATTTAAAACGGCGGACACAATTGCATCGAAACTGGGAATAGAAAAAGACCGCTTTATCCGATTACGCAGCGGTATTATGTATACGCTCAATAAACTGTCAGAAAGCGGGCATTGCTATGCGGTTCGGGAGCAACTGATTGATGCTGCAGTCGGTTTGCTCAATGTGGAAGCTCCCGAGCTGGAGATGACGCTGGATGAAATGCTGCGTACTTCTGATGTGATTAAAGATGAAGATGCGATTTACCTGCCGCCTTTTTATTTTTCAGAGACTGGCTGCGCGAAGCGTCTGATCCGATTGATGAGTGGCGAACGCCGTGTGGCGTTGGATGTAGAAAAGGTTATGCGGGAGATTGAACTGGATTCCAGGATTCGATATGACGAGATTCAGCTGCAGGCGATTCGTGAGGCAATTTCATCAAAAGTGATGGTATTGACCGGCGGGCCGGGTACAGGCAAGACAACGACGACACTGGGGATTATCTCTGCTTACCGGAAAGCAGGCTGTAGAGTCATCCTTGCAGCTCCGACCGGACGTGCAGCGAAACGGATGTCAGAAGCGACTGGAATGGAAGCGAAGACCATTCACCGCCTGTTGGAATACAAACCACCGGAAGGATATCAGCGGAACGAAGAGAATCCATTGGAAGGTGACGTCCTGATTCTGGATGAGTGTTCGATGATTGACATTATGCTGATGTATAACCTTCTGAAGGCACTCCCGGAAGAAATGACGCTGATACTGGTCGGTGATACAGATCAGCTTCCGAGTGTAGGTGCTGGAAATGTCCTGAAAGACATTATAGCATCCGGAAGCATACCGGTTGTTCGGCTCACCCGTATTTTCCGGCAGGCACAGGGAAGCCGGATTATCATGAACGCGCATCGGATTAACAAAGGCGAAATGCCGGATCTGCGCGGCGGACGGGATGCGGACTTCTTTTTTGCATCGAGAGAGACGAATGAAGAAGTGGTCGATCTGCTTGTAAAATACTGTTCAAAGAATCTGCCATCTTATTATCATGTAGATGCTTTTTCAGACATTCAGGTTCTGACACCAATGCAACGTGGTGTTTGCGGAGCAGCGAATTTGAATCAGGTTTTACAGGAAGCCTTGAATCCAGGAACAATTTTCTTGAAACGCGGAGGTACACAGTACCGGATGCATGATAAGGTAATGCAGCAACGCAATAATTATGACAAGGAAGTGTTCAACGGGGATATCGGGATTATTGTGAACGTGGATATGGAAGAAAATGAGCTGACTGTCGATTTTGATGGGCGGCACATTACGTATGATGTGACGGAACTGGATGAGCTGACGCTTGCTTATGCGACAACCATTCATAAAGCACAGGGGTCAGAATACCCGATTGTATTTATGCAATATACCATAAGCCAGTACCTGAAGCTACAGCGGAACTTGTTGTATACTGGCGTGACGCGCGCAAAAAAGATACTGGTTCTGATTGGGGAGAGAAAAGCGATTGCCTATGCTACACGCAACGAAACGACAACTTCCAGGAACACAAAGCTTGCCGAACGGATTGCGAATGGGTGGAAAGACGCTGTCAAAGCGGGACTGACGCAGAAAGAAGCAGATAGACCTTACAGTTACTATCAGAATAATCAGGATAGAGATGAACTGCCGATGGTGGCCGAGCAGATAGCACCATATGGGAGACAATCTGATAGTTCTAAAGTCGGATTCTCAGATAGCAGTTCGGATAAATCTACAGATAGATATGCAGAGCCTTTTTCTGATTTATTTAACCGGCTGTCGCGTTCCAAATTCCGCAGCAGTTTCTCTCTGAAACAGGCGGATACAGCATATGTCAGAAATAAGGGGATAGATACCATTCGCTCACATGCCTGTGATTTTATTCGTCTGAGGTTAGCTCCGGCAGAGCCAAAGAACGATGGGAAGCAGACCCCTATGAAAGGACATCCTGTTTTTATTGCACAGCACGCGACCGGATGCTGTTGCCGCGGATGCCTGGAGAAATGGCACCGGATTCCGAAAGGGATAGAGCTGACAGGGAAACAGCAGGAATATGTTGTAAATGTTTTAATGGCGTGGATTGAGAGACAAATGCAAGCAAATGAAGGGAGTCAAAACCAGATATGATACAGCTGATTATGAAAGACGTAATTTTCCTGTCGCAGAAAGCGGAACCAGCAACTTTGGAAGATAAACAGATTGCCGTGGATCTGCTCGATACATTGAAAGCGCATGAAGGAGAATGCGTTGGAATGGCAGCTAATATGATTGGCGTGAATAAGGCAATTATAGCAGTGAACATTGGATTTACGAATCTGATCATGTATAATCCGGAGATTATAAAGAAAGCACAACCCTTTCGGACAGAGGAAGGCTGCCTTTCACTCATAGGCGTCAGAAAATGCACGAGATACAAAGAAATCGAAGTTCGATACCAGGATATCAATTTTAAACAGCAGTGTCAGAAATTCAGTGGGTGGACGGCGCAGATTATTCAGCATGAGGTCGATCATCTGCAGGGGCAGATTATCTGACAGTCAATTATAAGAAAAACTTATGCTTAAGATGGAGGTGCTGAAGTGGAAATTGCGGAGATGCTGGATGAAATCAGGAAAAAAGCACAGGAGGATGTTAATCTGAAAGAAGAACTGCTTCATACGAGAGAGCAGAGAAACCCGCTTTCCGCTTTCTGTGCGAAATGCAGGGAACTGGGATATCCTGTATATGAGATGGATGTGATCGCTGCGGGGGAAGAGTCTTATGCGGCAATGAAACGCAGCACAAACGGCGGAGGCGAGAACTCTCCGATGCTGGAAGCGGAGGATGATTATTACGAGTTATTTTTCGCAGGATTATAGGGTATGAGGAAAAATAGCCGAAGCAAGGTAATGAAAGAAGATGGACGTAGAACAGGCAAAACATACCCTTGGGATTACAGAGGAAGATGATGGAAGAACAGCAAAGATGTGTTTTTAAGGAGAGGTTACGAATGGAAATTCTTGTAGATGCTGATGCCTGTCCAGTAGTTCGAATTGTAGAGCAAATTGCAGAAAAATATAGTATTCCAGTTACTCTTTTGTGTGATACCAATCATGTGCTAGAATCTGATTATAGTGAGATTAAAATCATTGGTGCCGGGGCTGACGCAGTGGACTTCGCTCTCGTTAATCAATGTAGTCACGGCGATATTGTAGTAACGCAGGATTATGGAGTTGCGGCGATGGCTCTTGGAAAAGGTGCCTATGCAATTCATCAAAGTGGACGATGGTATACGGACGCGGACATCGACCAGATGCTGATGGAACGTCATCTGAATAAGAAAGCTCGAAGGAGCAAGAATAAGAATCATTTAAAAGGTCCGGCAAAGCGCATACAGGAGGACGATACAAGGTTTGCAGAATCTTTTGATCGAATGTTAACCATGGCAATTAAGAAACAGGGCGATTGAGAACCGTACCCTGGAGGCTGGAGGCGATATATGTTTCGATTTGTATCAACTGATTTTGACAACCATCCGGAGGAAGTCCTTTATCTGGAAAAGATCGCGAGTCAGACGATCGTGGAGGGACTTCGGGCGTGCTATCAGCTGAAAGCAGACGATAACTGCTTCTGGATGATGATAGAACCTTATTTTCCAGAGAACTTTTTCTCCGGTTTTGCTCAATACGTAGGGATGAAAGATGATACGGCAGCGGGCATAACATTTATCAGAGAAAAAGTACGCCGCATGATTGAAAAGATGATGGATGAGAGGAAAGTCTATACTTTTGATGTTTTCGAGGAGCTTTTGTTTGCGATATCTATCATGTCAGCTAAGGATGAAGTAGATTTCCGCAGAGAGGTTGGATATAAAAAGAAAAATCTGTATATCAACCGGAAACGGGCGACGGCTGTTGTAAATGAATTGATGGCGCGCTTTGGCTATTCGGATCGGGAGGCAAAGCAGGCGGCGAATGAAGTCCTGCGGTTTGATAAGATGCTGCTAAGTGATGACGAAGATGACAATCTGTTTTTCTGGGACGATGATTATGCTTTTCTCTTCGAAAAAGGTTTTATTGAGGGGATCAACAGACTGAAAAGCTATGCCGGGGAACAGGCCGGATATGGGTATGACTATACGTGTGATATCTTCAAGGATATTGGGCTGAAACCACCGCTTCTCCTGCTGGGCACGAAAGAGGCAAACCGGATTGCGAATGAAGTGTCGGCGAAAAGGGCGATGGAAATGATGAATAAACTTGGTTCGAAGCTGCTTGGAACGGATGAGCAGGACTTGCATTTTTCGGATGATTTAGGGGATGAGGATCTGCCGTTTAGCTGAGATTCATATATATGGTTTTATTGAGGAAAGCGTGATTAATACTTGTGAAGGCAGGTAGAACAGCCACATTCCTATGTAACATGCCTCGTACAAAGTAGCCGGAACCAGTGAAGGCACGTTATATGCTCCTACACAGATGTCGTAGCAAGCGAACAGGGTTAGACCGATTGCAAATAATGTATTTTTCCTGCCTGCCCAGGCTGAAATTGTGTTAAGAATAAGTTGTGTAAAGTACAATGCCGCCAGCAGGTTAATTGGATTTATGAAACCTGCCGCATACAGGATTATGAATACGAACACAGGTGACAGGATGCGTGCTACTGCGAAATAAGGGCTGTTCAACTGATGCAGTCTGACTGCGTAGATCATCTGTACGAAGAAAAACAGAAGCAAGCCAAATATGTAATATTGATCAAGAACAAGCAGGAACAGGTCGGCCAATGCCGTAAGTGCCAGGGCAACCGGAACTAGCTTGTCCTTGTTCTGGTAGGACAATGAAAAGAAGCAACAGAGCAGAATACCGGCATATTTCCATCCATTGCTTGCCTGATATTGGCCAATCAGATCCAGTGACAAAAATATTATGTATAAAAAACATTCTATAGCTAAAAAAAGCTTTATTTTTCGTTCCGCCATTATCCTGTCACTCCAATGAAAGAATATCACAAATGAGAGTATAGTGATCCAGAGATAGGAAATATAGACTTCTCCAGATCATTATTTGTCATACCTCAGGAAATCATTTTCATGTTCCAGATGCCGGAAGCGGTATCCCTGGGAAATCAGTGTATCGTTTTTCAGAGCAACCAAGTTGATATCGGAATTCATAATGCTGGCAATCCGCTGAATGTCATATCCGCTTTCGATGTAATCAAGAATTTCCTCGTCCGGCAGGGAAATCTGGGAGGCGAAAATATTGGCCTCATACTCCATACGATTGATGCTCATGTCAAAAATATTAAACTCCTGAAAGCCTCCGGTGGCGATGGCGGTATCCCTGTGCAGTTGGTCATGACCAAGCTCGTGAAGCAGTACAATATTTTTGAGGACCGGATTCATGTCTTCTTTGAAGAAAATAAAGCGGTTGTTCAGGATTACTTTGTAAACGCCTTTTTGAGACTTAAAGGTTAAAGGGTCGCGGCGGCATGATAATAACACCCAGGGCGTCCGCGAGTTCTCTGGGATTGCGTGTCTGATATTTTGTATACAGATGATTTGCAAGTTCAACAATTTTTGTAGTAGGTATTCCCATCAGCAGACAGCTCCCCGGTTATTGGAATTTCTTAGGTGCGTATTTCTGGTTGTTCTTTTTGGCGACCCAGTAAGCATCCTGGATGGCTTTCATCATTTCATCTTTATCTTCTTCTGACAGTTCTCCGCCGGCGAAGCAGCCGGAAACTTCTTCGATTAATCGTTCTGCCTGCCGTTTTCCGCGGCTGCCGTACTGTTCTGCTGCTTCTGAAATAAAAGCAGTTTCTTTTTCCACGGCAGTTGGCTCAGAATCAACAGTGAGCAGCTCATTTACATCACAGGAGAGCGTCTCAGCCAGCTTCTGATAAGTCTCGCGATACCGTGGGTAGCTCTTCCCGGATTCATAGAACTGAATGGTTCGGGAAGTGACGCCGATCGCCTGAGCCAGCTCAACTTGCGACATCTTGTTTTCTTTTCTCAGTTTCCTTACTTTTTCTGCAAAATTCATTTTTTTACCTCATCATCTGTCTGAAATTTGCTTAAATGCGAATTTCATATTCATATTTTTCAATAAAACATCTTGACACAAGAAAATGAAATTCATATAATGGCAAGCAATAACGAAAACTAATTTCATACTCAGTATAAAGCGAACTTCGCATTTTGTCAAGCTTTTATGGAAAGACATTGTGAATCGCAATATGAAGGGAGAGTATTCAAGTGGTTCCAGAACAAAACAGGATGTATATAGCGATAGATCTGAAGTCATTCTACGCTTCGGTGGAATGTGTAGAGCGAGGACTGGACCCGTTCCAGGTAAATCTGGTTGTGGCTGATCCGACCCGTTCTGTATCTACGATCTGTCTGGCCATTACTCCCGCAATGAAACAGTTGGGAGTAAAGAATCGCTGCAGAATACATGAAATTCCGCCGGATGTGAAGTACATCACCGCCATGCCACGGATGCAGCTTTACATTGATTATTCTGTGAAGATATATGGAATCTATCTCAAATATTTCAGCCCGGACGATATCCATGTGTATTCCATTGATGAATGTTTTATTGATGTGACGGCTTATCTGGAGCTTTATGGAAAGACGACCAGGGAGCTTGCGGTTCTGTTGATGAATGAAGTCATGCGGGAGACCGGGATATGCGCTACGGCGGGGATTGGTACGAATCTCTATCTGTGTAAAATTGCCATGGATATTGTGGCAAAACACGTGAATGATCATATCGGGTTCCTGGATGAGATGCAATACCGGGAAAAGATGTGGAGCCATCGTCCGCTGACGGACTTTTGGACAATCGGACCAGCTACGGCCCCGACGTTAGGAAGATATGGGAATCTGACCATCGTGGATATTGCACGCACCACTTTAAAGCAGCCTGA
>JAJPXX010000054.1 GCA_021205225.1 Lachnospiraceae bacterium | reverse complement strand
GTAAAATCCTTTCCCTTTCTCAGGAATATGCCTGTCTGCTGATTACTGGTCCGCGTCAGGTTGGAAAGACTACGGTTCTGCGGCAATTGATGTCCAGTGGGCGAAATTATATAACACTGGATGATATGGAAGAGCGCAAGCTGGCTAAACAGGATCCGGCTTTTTTTCTTCAGATGCATGATCTGCCTGTCCTGATTGATGAAGTGCAGTATGCGCCTGAGCTTTTTTCTTATATTAAAATCGCTATTGATAACGGCGCTGCCCCAGGCTCTTTCTGGCTGACTGGCTCGCAGGCGTTCCATATGATGGAGCTTGCACAGGAGTCGCTGGCAGGAAGGACGGCTCTGCTTCATATGCCGGGTCTGTCCGCGCATGAGATTTATGGTTCGGGAGATGCTGTACCTTTCTCGGTGGATATAGAGGCTTTGAAGGCACGCAAAAATACTGGTGAGCCGGCCAATCTGGAGGGGATTTATCAACGAATCTGGAAAGGCTCTCTGCCTGGATATGTAAGCGGAAAATTTACGGATCGTAATGTGTTCTATTCCAGCTATTTACAGACCTATATTGACCGGGATGTCAGCGAAATGGTGGCTTTGACGGATAAGCTTTTGTTTCAGGATTTTATTCGCGCGGCAGCCTGCCGGGTCGGACAAATGCTGAATATTCATGACATTGCGCAGGATGTGGGCGTATCAGATGATACTGCGAAACGCTGGCTGCAGGTGCTGGAAAAGTCCGACATTATTTTTTATCTCAGGCCTTATTCAAACAATCTCCTGAAAAGGACTGTAAAAACACCGAAGATGTATTTCTTTGATACTGGACTGGTTGCGTATCTGACCCGCTACAGTTCTCCTGACATTTTGCAGAACGGGGCATTGAATGGCGCTATTCTGGAAAATTACGTGGTGTCAGAAATTCTGAAGAGTTATCAGAACAATGCACAGGATTGCCTGCTCTGGTACTATCGGGACAAGAGCTGCAATGAAATTGATATGGTAATGGAAAGCGACGGTCAGTTGCATCCGTTGGAGATTAAGCGTTCCGTGAATCCAGGCAGTGAACTGGTGGGTGCGTTTTCCATATTAGATAAAGGCAATGTGCCGCGCGGAACCGGCGCTGTGCTTTGTATGCGTCCGGAGCTTTCTGCTATCAATTCCCAGAACTATATCATTCCGGTCTGGATGGTATAGGTATGTGGAAGTGAAAAGAAGCATTGTGTGGAAAAGCAATACTTGTTAGAAGAACATTGTACGACCCGATGGGGCTGTTAATTTTCAAAAATTCCGCAAAACATGCCGATGAATGGGTTCGGAAAAATGAAGGCTTTCACAGAGAAAGGTTTCCGGAAACCGCTTATTTAGCGTCTTTTCAGGCATTTTGAAGCTCAACAGGGCATATGAAAGAAAAAAATCGCAATGCGTTCGGGACGCAGAGGCGCTGGACATCCAGTGGATGTCCGTTTAGCGCCGACCGAAGCGAAGCGGAGACAGCCGGAAATCCTTTAAAATGATATGGATATGGAAAAGCGCCATTTTTAATGAATAATTCATTGCAAAAATGTCAGACTGATGCTACGATGCAGGAAAAGAATGTCAGGGGGAATTGTCATGCGAATTGGAATGGGGTATGATGTACATCGTCTCGTGGAGGGACGGAAGCTGATTCTCGGCGGTGTGGAAATACCTTATGAAAAAGGATTGTTGGGACATTCAGATGCGGATGTGCTGCTGCATGCGGTGATGGATGCGCTGCTTGGCGCGGCGGCGCTGGGAGATATTGGAAAGCATTTTCCGGATACGGATGAGCGCTACCGCGGGATTTCGAGCGTGGAACTCTTGAAGCGGGTCGGCGAGATGCTGGATGAGCAGTGTATGGTGATTGAAAATATAGATGCTACGGTGATTGCGCAGCGGCCAAAGCTGCTGCCATACATGGATCAGATGAAGCGGAACATCGCGGAGGCACTGCGGATTGAGCCAGGACGGGTGAATGTGAAGGCGACGACGGAAGAAGGACTTGGCTTTACCGGAAGCGGAGAAGGAATTTCCGCCCAGGCGGTGTGTCTGCTGCAATCTTTGATGGATGGAATTGCGGACGGCCGGATGCGGGTGTCAGACGGAGCCGGTGAGACTGGAGTGCCGGGATGTGTTGGGTGTGGCGGTTGTAGCTTGCGGGAGTAAAAGCGGGTGTGGTCTGCCGGGGGAAGCGTAAGCGGCCTGTTTGCAGCGCCGTAGCGTTCGCGCGCGACAACATCAAAAAGATATGAAAAATGGAGACGGAATGATGCCCGATAAAAAGAATTGACAAAAGCTGAGATTTTGCATAGACTGTTGGCAGACACTCAGGAGAGAATGGACAGGGAAGATTTTGCAGGGTAAAGCGGTTTATTCCTGCGCAGAAAATGAGGAGCGAATATGAGAGTTTACAATACACTTTCCAAACGAAAAGAAGAATTTGTCACACTGGAGCCGGGCAAGGTGAAGATGTATGTGTGCGGACCGACGGTTTACAACCTGATCCACATCGGAAATGCCCGCCCGATGATTGTGTTTGATACGGTGCGCCGGTATCTGGAGCATAAGGGCTATGAGGTCAATTATGTGTCAAACTTTACCGACGTGGATGATAAGATCATTGCGAAAGCAAATGAGGAGGGCGTTTCCTCACAGGAGATCTCGGAGCGCTATATCGCGGAGTGCAAAAAGGACATGGAAGCGCTGAATGTGCGTCCGGCAACGACGCATCCGCGCGCGACGCAGGAGATTGACGGGATGATTGCCATGATACAGACGCTGGTGGACAAGGGCTTTGCCTATGATGTGGATGGCACGGTCTATTTCCGCACCCGAAAGTTTCAGGAATATGGCAAGCTCTCCCACAAGAACCTGGACGACCTTCGTTCCGGGAATCGTTCGCTGCTGGTGACCGGCGAGGATCAGAAGGAGGATCCTCTGGACTTTGTCCTCTGGAAGCCGAAGAAGGAGGGAGAACCGTCCTGGCCGTCGCCGTGGAGCGACGGACGTCCGGGCTGGCACATTGAGTGCTCGGTGATGTCGAAGAAATATCTTGGAGAGCAGATTGACATTCATGCCGGCGGGGAGGATCTGATTTTCCCGCACCATGAGAATGAGATCGCGCAGAGTGAGTGCTGCAATGGCAAAGAATTTGCGAAATACTGGCTGCACAATGCATTTTTGAATATTGATAACCGCAAGATGTCGAAATCTCTGGGTAACTTTTTTACTGTACGAGAGATTCTGGAAAAATATGACCCGCAGGTGCTGCGTTTCTTTATGCTGAGCGCGCACTACCGCAGTCCGCTGAATTTCAGCGCGGATCTGATGGAGGCGGCAAAGAATGGACTGGATCGCATCCGCAACGCGGTGTCAAATCTGAAGTACCTGATGGAGTGCGGCGCGCCTGCGGGAGATCAGTCTGGTTCTGCGGCGCCAAATGCCGCAGGTGGAAAACAGGATTCGATCTCGCGGGATGCAGATTCCGGCATGACAACCGAAGAAGAAGGTCTGCTTGCTGCTATAAAAGCCTATGAAGTGAAGTTTGATGAGGCGATGGACGACGATTTCAATACAGCGGACGCGATTGCGGTGATTTTTGAGCTGGTGAAATTCGCGAACAGCAATCTGTCCTCAGGGAATTCACGGGTACTGCTGCAGGCAGTCTATGATGAGATTGTACGTCTGAGCGATATCCTCGGCCTGATCGTAGAGGAGAAGGAAGAACTGCTGGACGCGGACATTGAGGCGCTGATCGCTGAACGCCAGGCGGCGCGTAAGGCAAAGAATTTCGCGCGTGCGGACGAGATCCGGAATCAGCTTGCGGATCAGGGCATCACGCTTCTGGATACGCGGGAAGGTGTAAAGTGGAAACGCGCGTGAAACAAAAGGCAGAGCAGAATCTGACACAGGTTCTGGACGCCAGGTTCTCGCTCCCGTCAAAGGACTGGAAACAATATGCGCCGCTGACCCTTGCGTACATCGGGGATGCGGCGTATGAACTGTTGATCCGGACGATTCTGGTGAAACAGGAGGATATGCAGACACAGAAGCTGCACCAGAAGGTGACGCACTGTGTCAGCGCGAAAGCGCAGGCGCGGATGATCGCGGCTCTGCTGTCGGAGCTGAGCGAGGAGGAAGCGGCGATCTACCGGCGAGGGCGGAATTCGAAGCCATATACAAAAGCGAAGAATGCGACCATGGCTGAGTATCTGGAAGCGACCGGGTTCGAAGCGCTCATGGGATACCTGTATCTGGATGGGCAGTTTGAGCGGATGGCGGAGCTGGCCGCGAAAGGGCTGGATGTTCTGAAATTGAAATGAAGTCGGAAGGGGGATTCTTCCGGAACGGATCTGGCGCAGTAAAAAGAGAAGGACGCAGGCAGCCGCTGGATGAAAACAGGAAAGCCCCAGGTGATTGAGGCCTGTACATAAAACAGGAAAGAAAGGCAGTGCGGGAAACGTTGTGAGAGAGGGAAGAAAAGACAATCAGGGAAGCAGTTACAGAAAAACGTATGGCCGACAGGAACGGGACAAAAATCGAGTAACGGAGAGAACATCGGGCAGCTGGCGCACGGAAAGAAAAGGCTATGAAAAGAATAAGATGCGCAGCAGTCAGGAAACGACCACAGAAGCCAGAGCAGAATCAGGTATCATCGAGGGCCGTAACGCCGTCCTTGAAGCGTTCCGTGCCAGGAGGACGATTGACTGGCTTCTGATCCAGGATGGCTGTCAGGACGGTCCGATCCAGACGATTAAGAGAGAGGCGCGCAAGGCGGAGACGATCATAGATTTTGTGCCGAAGGAACGGCTGGATTATCTTTCGGAGACCGAGCGGCATCAGGGAGTGATTGCCTGTGCGGCAGCCTATGATTACGCGGAGGTATCGGATATTCTGGCGGCAGCGCGGGAAAAGGGCGAAGCGCCGTTTCTGATTCTGCTGGACGGCGTAGAGGATCCGCACAATCTGGGGGCAATCATCCGTATTGCGAATCTGGCGGGCGCGCATGGCGTGATTATTCCAAAGCGCCGCGCGGTCGGTCTGACTGCGGCAGTCGCGCGGACGTCGGCCGGAGCGCTGAATTATACACCGGTCGCGCGGGTGACGAACCTGGGGAATACGATTGATGAATTGAAAAAGGAAGGCATCTGGTTTGCCTGCGCCGATATGGATGCAGAGCCGATGTACCGCGCAAACCTGACCGGCCCGATTGGCCTGGTGATTGGCGCGGAAGGCAGCGGTGTGAGCCGCCTTGTGCGGGAAAAATGTGATTTTACTGTATCAATTCCGATGAAAGGAAATATTGATTCGCTGAACGCATCTGTCGCGGCGGGGGTTCTGGCATTCGAGATTGTGCGCCAGAGAGAATATCTGTAGAATATTGTTGATAGGGACAGGACTTTCCCTGCCCGAAAACAGGAGGAAGGATAGCAATGGGAAAATATTTTGGCACAGACGGTTTTCGCGGAGAGGCGAATGTGAAGCTGACGGTGGAGCATGCATTCAAGGTGGGGCGCTACCTCGGATGGTATTTTGGCTCTCCGCACCGCAGGGCGCGGATTGTCATTGGCAAAGACACGCGCCGCTCCAGCTATATGTTCGAGTACGCGCTGGCGGCAGGCCTGACCGCGTCGGGCGCGGACGCATTTCTGCTCCATGTGACGACGACGCCGAGCGTTTCCTATGTGGTGCGCACGGAGGATTTTGACTGTGGCATTATGATTTCCGCGAGTCACAATCCTTATTATGACAATGGCCTGAAAATCATCAGCGGCAGCGGAAAGAAGATCGAGGCAGAGGTTGAGGAGAAGATCGAATCCTATATCGATGGAGAGAGCGGCGAGCTTCCGCTTGCGACCGGGGAGCGGATCGGGCGTACCGTGGACCACCAGGCAGGGAGGAACCGCTACATTGGACACCTGATTTCCCTTGCGACGCGCTCTTATAAAAACACGAAGGTCGGTCTGGATTGTTCAAACGGCAGTTCCTCCGCGATTGCAAAGAGCGTGTTTGACGCGCTGGGAGCGAAAACCTATGTGATTCACAATGAGCCGGATGGAACCAATATTAACCGTGATTGCGGTTCAACGCATATCGAAGAACTGAAAAAATTTGTGCTGGATAACGGGCTGGACGTCGGTTTTGCCTATGACGGCGATGCGGACCGCTGCATTGCGGTGGACGAGAATGGGAGAATCATTGACGGCGACCTGATCCTGTACATCTGCGGCAAATATTTTAAGGAAAACGGTCAGCTGTTCAATAATACGGTCGTCACGACCATTATGTCCAACATTGGTCTGTACAAAGCATTTGACCGCGAGGGGATCCACTATGAGCGGACGGCGGTCGGCGATAAATATGTCTATGAGAATATGTGCGAGAACGGGCATTGCCTCGGCGGCGAGCAGTCCGGTCATATCATTTTTTCCAAATATGCGACCACCGGCGATGGCATCCTGACTTCCATTATGGTCATGGAAGTGATGATGGATAAAAAAAGGAGTCTCGCGGCGCTGGCTTCGGAGGTAGAGATTTATCCGCAGCTTTTAAAGAATGTGCGCGTCGCAGATAAAGCGGCCGTCATGGGGAATGCTGCGGTAAAAGAAGCGATTGCGGCAGCGGAAGCGGCGCTCGGCGACGACGGGCGCATTCTCGTGCGGCAAAGCGGCACAGAGCCGGTAATCCGCGTGATGGCGGAGGCCGAGACCGACGAGCTTTGCGCGAAACATGTGAACGCGATTATCGATGTAATGAAGGAGCAGGGGCTGGTGGCAGAGTGAGGAATTGCTGCGTGATTTTTAACTCAGGTGCATGCATGAAGCGTGGAATAATCCCGGCGAAGATGAAAAAATAGCAGTGTATTTGAGCGTGGATACATTTATAGTAAACGACGCAAGTCGTTTTACTTTGCAATTATGAAATAATAGAAGAGAAAAAAGACGAGAAGAAAGAGGAAGAGAAAAATGGAACACAAATGGAAGCGGCTTCTGAGTTATTACAAACCATATCTGGGCCTGTTTCTCTCGGATATGTTTTTTGCGATCCTGGGAGCCGCTGTGACACTGGCGATCCCGCTGATTGTCCGTTATATCACTTACAATGTCATTGAACTGCCATCGTCCGAGGCAGTTCCAATTATTGTGAAGCTGGGAACAGCCATGCTTGTGATGGCGGCGGTAGAGTGCTTTTGTAATTTTTATATTGGTTACTATGGACACGTCATGGGTGCAAAGATCGAGCATGATATGCGTGATGAGATTTTCAGTCATTACCAGAAGCTTTCTTTTGCCTATTACGATAATCACCAGACCGGACAGATGCTCTCACGCATTACGGCGGATCTGTTTGACATCAGTGAGCTGCTGCACCATGGGCCGGAGGATGTGGTAATTTCGATCATCAAGCTGGTTGGATCCTGCGTCATTCTCGCGCAGATTAACTGGCGGCTGACATTGGTCACGTACCTGTTTATTCCTCTCATTGCCGGTTACGCGATGTTCCTGAATAAAAAAATGAAGGTCGCGTTTAAGGAAAACCGCCGCCGGATGGCAGACATTAACGGACAGATCGAAGACAGTCTCTCCGGTATCCGCGTGGTCAAATCCTTTGGCAACGAGCATATGGAAGAGGAAAAGTTTCATGCCGGCAATGAGCGTTTTGTAGGGGCGAAAAAGCTCAGCTATAAATTCATGGCCATGTACAATTCCGGCCTGGGCATGATGACGACGCTGGTTACGATTGTCGTGCTGCTGGTTGGCACCGGCCTGATTACGACCGGTCTGATGGCAATTGCGGATCTGGTGACATTCCTCCTGTATATCAACAATTTTACCGAGCCGATCAAAAAGCTGATCACATTGACGGAGCAGTTTCAGAATGGGTTTTCCGGATACGAGCGTTTCCTTGAAGTGATGGACATTGAGCCGGATATCCAGGATGCGCCGGACGCGGTCAGTATTAATACGGCGAAGGGGGACATTCGTTTTAAAAATGTTTCTTTTAAATATGAAGAAAATCAGGACACGGTATTGAGTCACATCGACCTGGAAGTGAAAGCCGGAGATTACCTGGCGATTGTCGGGGCGTCAGGCGGCGGGAAGACGACCCTGTGCAGCCTGATTCCGCGTTTTTATGATGTGGACAGCGGTGAAATTCAGCTGGACGGCAGGGATATCCGCAAAATTAAGCTCTCTGACCTGCGCCGCCAGATCGGTATTGTGCAGCAGGACGTGTACCTGTTTACCGAAAATATTATGGAAAACATTCGTTACGGCAGGCCGGACGCGACGGATGAGGAAGTAATGGAGGCCGCGAAGCTGGCGAACGCGCATGAGTTTATTTCTCAGCTGCCGGACGGCTACTATACCAACATCGGCCAGCGTGGCGTCAAGCTTTCCGGCGGACAGAAGCAGCGCCTTTCGATCGCGCGCGTATTCCTGAAAAATCCGCCGATTCTGATTTTTGATGAAGCCACCTCTGCGCTCGATAACGAGAGCGAGCGCATTGTGCAGCAGTCGCTGGAAAAGCTGGCTAAGGGGCGTACTACCTTCGTCATTGCACATCGACTCTCCACGATCCGCAACGCGCAGAAAATCCTCGTTCTCACGCCAAAGGGCATTGAAGAGCAGGGAACGCATGAAGAATTGCTTGCGAAAAATGGCGTGTATGCGAAGCTATACGAGAATCGATAAGGCTGAGCTTACAGCAGAAAATGGAGTAATTGTTCAGAACGGCAGACTGCAGGTCTGCGCTTTGCTTCGCTCCTGAACGGTTACGAAATTTCGCAGATAACAGAGTGACAGAACATTAAAGGAAGGACGAAGCAGGCGATGAAAACATGGGAATCGAATATCCGCAGGGTAACTCCTTACGTGCCCGGTGAGCAGCCGAAGCGCGCGGATGTGATCAAATTGAATACAAATGAGAACCCTTACCCGCCCTCTCCGAAGGTAGCGGAGGCATTGCGGCAGATCAGTGTGGAGCCGATGCGCAAATATCCGGATCCGGAGGCGCGGATGCTGGTGGAGGCGATTGCCAGGGAAGAAGGAGTTCGCCCGGAGCAGGTATTTGTCGGCGTTGGTTCGGATGATGTGCTGGCGATGATCTTTATGACCTTTTTTAATTCATCGAAACCAATTTTCTTCCCGGATATTACGTATTCCTTCTATGATGTGTGGGCGGACATGCTGCGGATTCCCTATGAGCAGAAGCCGCTGAACGATGCGTTTGAGATCGAGAGCGGGGATTACTATCCGGAGAATGGCGGTGTGATTTTCCCGAACCCGAACGCGCCGACCGGCGCATTGCTTGGTCTGGATGCGGTTGAGGATATCCTTGCGCACAACCAGGACGTAATTGTCGTGGCGGATGAGGCTTACATTGACTTCGGGGGGAGGACCTGCACCAGTCTGCTGGAGCGGTATGAAAACCTGATTGTGGTGAAAACCTTTTCCAAATCGCGTTCGATGGCCGGTATGCGCATCGGATACGCTGTCGCGGGTACAGAGCTTATTCACTATCTGAACGATGTGAAGTATTCGTTTAACTCTTATACCATGAACCAGACTGCGATCACACTGGGAACGGCAGCGGCAGAGGATCACGCATATTTTGAGGAGACCAGACAGAAAATTATTGCGACCCGCGAGAGAACGAAAAAAGAACTGGCAAAGCTGGGCTTTTCATTCGCAGACTCAAAGGCAAACTTCCTGTTTGTGACGCATGAGCGTGTTCCGGCGGCGGAACTGTTTGCGGCGCTCAAAGAACAGGGGATTTATGTGCGTTACTTCAATAAGCCGCGGATTGACAATTACCTGCGCGTCACGATCGGGACGGATGAGGAGATGGAGCGGCTATATGAGTTCCTGAGAAATTATCTTTTGAAGAACTGATTTTTCTGGTGGCCGCACATTGTTTTCATAAAAAATGAATTGACGATGATGGTTTGTATTGCTGTTGGAAACGCGCACGATGGAGGAAACTATGGCATCCTACGAAAGCTTCGCCAGGGTTTATGATCTTTTTATGTCGGACACTCCCTATGATGAGTGGTGTGAGTATCTGCACAGCCTGCTGCTGCACTATGGGGTGGCGGACGGCCTTGTGCTGGAGCTGGGCTGCGGAACCGGGCAGGTGACGGAGCGGCTTGCCGCGTTCGGCTATGATATGATTGGTGTGGACAATTCGATTGATATGCTGGAGATCGCCCGCGAAAAGATGACGGAGCGGCAGCCGGAAGAAGACAATGCTCCCAGGCCGGAATCGGGAGCAGATATTCTCTATCTGCTGCAGGATATGCGGGAGTTTGAACTCTATGGCACGGTGCGCGCGGTGGTGAGCATCTGTGATTCCATGAACTACATCACGGATGAAGTCGATTTGCTGCAGGTATTTCGCCTGGTCAATAAC
>JAJPXX010000109.1 GCA_021205225.1 Lachnospiraceae bacterium | reverse complement strand
CAGCTTATTTCAGTATGCCATTTTGAGACTATCCGCTACTTACTTTCACACTAATACCTTCATTTGTCCCTTTCCTCCTTCAGATATGCAGATATTCCTTCATATGGGCGATCGGCATATCCTGGCCGGTCCACAGCCGAAAAGCTTCCGCGCCCTGAAACAGCATCATCGGGAAACCATTCATCGTATCGCACCCGGCTTCCCTGGCCATTTTCAGAAATTTCGTTTCGGGCGGTGCGTAAATCACATCCGTCACAAGCATCCCCGGCTTGAAAAAGCTGATATCCGGAATGTAGGTCCATTCCTTCTGAGGCGTCATGCCGACCTCCGTCGCGTTGGCGAGCAGATCACTGTCGTGAATCTGTTCCTTCAGCATATCCAGATTCTCCAGCCCATAAAGGGTCGTCCGGCAGCCAAGCTCCTCATTCAGAAGACGGGTCGTTTCCTTCACCCGATCCCAGTATTTATCATGGATATTGAAAATAGACATCTCCCGGACACCGCTAAGAGCCGCCTGCACCTGAATCGCTTTCGCTGCTCCGCCGGCTCCGACAATGGTCATTTTCTTTCCTTTGATATCAAAACCATGATCCGAAAGCCCGCGTATGTACCCAATCCCATCGGTGATATGTCCGGTCAGCACCCCATCGTCATTAATAATCGTATTCACTGCTCCGCAGAGCTTCGCTTCCGGCGTCAGCTTATCCAGGTACTGCATCACCGCAATTTTATTCGGCATGGAAATATTTCCGCCTCTGATCTTCAGCGCCCGCATTGACGCAATCGCCTCACGCAGATTGCTCTGGTCAACCTCAAAGCATAAATATGCATAATCCAGTCCCAGACAGGACAGCGCCTCATTGTGCATGGCCGGCGAACTCGAATGCCGGATCGGGTACGCCATTAAAGTCAGAAGCTCTGTATGCCCTGTAATTCTCTCTCCCATAATCAGACAAATCCTTTCCCATATTTTCTTTCACTGCCTGTCAAATATATCATTTGTAATGTGCGTTTTCAAGAATAATCGCCCGCTGACAGAAAAATATATAAACGGTTACAGCAAAGCCCTGATCTCTTCCACTGCCTGATCTGCTAAGATTACCCTTTCTTTGGTAATACAGCTTTGCAAAACGATGAGCGCCGCTTCATGTTCCCGTATTCCGGAAGTAGAAGCGCAGAGGTCAGCGATCACAGAGCAGTCTACCAGAGCATTATAGAAATCAAACGCACTGTGCAGCACGCAGCAGCCAGTATTAACTCCGGTAAAATAAACCTTTTCGATTTCATTTTCCTGTACAAACCGCTGCATTTCCTCATTCCAGCAGCTGTATCTGTCTTTCCGGAATACCCGCTGCATCCTCGGAAGCAGGGAATCAATGATCCTGGCTTCTTCCGTTCCGTCCATACAGGATTTCCACCCTTCAAACCGATAGCAGGCCGTCTGTTCATGATTGACATAACAGGTTCCGGCAATCAGAAGATTGTCCTCTTTCTCTTTCAGCTGATCCAGGAAACGCAAAATCTTCTGATCAAGCTTCTCCGTAAATGCGTTCTGAAATCCATATTGCATATCAACAATCAAAATTAAAACTTTTCCCATAAAATTTTCCTCACAATATACGTCATTCCTTAAAAGCTCTGTACAGTGTCTTTTCTGTTCCGGCTGTTTTCCAAAATCCCATATCCTGCGAATGATTGTAGCATAAAACGAGAAAAGCGAACAGAATTATTTTCATATCAGAGAGCTGTATAAGATATTATGTCTAACTTCTTAGAACTTACTTTTTTATTCTATCTGATGCATACTAGAGTTCATACACCAGTAGCAGAAAATGACATTCGTTATTTTCCGCGGAAAAATCTTTTACCAAAGAAGGAAGGCAATAACAATGGAAGAACAAAAATTTGGAACCATCCGAATTCATTTGAATGAGCTGATTGAAGAACGCCAGATCAGTAAAAGCCGCCTTTCGCACCGTGCCGAAATGCAGCGTACACAGATCAATCACTACTGCAACAATGATATCGCCAGAATGGATATTGCCGTGCTGGCCCGGCTCTGCACGGCCCTGGACTGCAAGATCGAAGACCTGCTTGAATTCGTTCCGGCGGAAAATGTATCTGCCAAAGACAAGCCAAAGGATGAGGATCCAACAGTTGACAGGGAAAAAATGCGGCTTTATAATGAAACAGCATAGACATCAGAAAGAAATACCGGGAGGCACCTGCAATGGAACAGCCTTATTTTACATTAAAAGGCCAGATTTCTCTGGCCTTTCTGAAAAAAAGCAATTTTACCGGAAGTTATCGGGAAATGCGGTATAACCTCTTTATCAAAGACGAACATCTGGTAGCGGCGGCTTATCCGCAGCCTTATTGCTGGGAATGCACGCCGGAAGAACAGAAAACGTATCAATCCTTTGAGGTCTCCGCTGAAGGTCTGGATGCCGCTGTAGCATGGCTAAACGAAGCTTATGAAAGCCGTTTTTCCGGAACAGTGTAAATCATTTTAGCGGCTTCCTTCAAAGCTCTGTTTTTACAGAAAAACGATAGCTGGTCTGCGTATCATATTTTTCCCCTGCCCTAAGCAGCGGTGACTTAAATGCCGGATCATTGATTGCGTTCGGACAGAACTGAGACTCCAGACAAAAGCCCTGACGTTTGCGGTAGGTGACACCGCCTTTACCGGTCTGTTCATTGATCCCATTGCCGACATAAAGCTGGAGCGCACAGCAGTCTGTATAGGCTTCCATACAGATACCGCTCTCTTCGCAATAGGCCTCAGCAACCTTCTGTATCTTGCCTCCGTTATCCGGGAGAACATAGTTATGATCGAAGCCTCCGACAAATTTCAGCTGTTCAAAATCCGCATCTACATCAAGACCGATTGCCTTACCTGTAAGGAAGTCCATCGGCGTCCCTGCTACCGGAGCAATCTCCCCGGTCGGAATCGCCTGAAAGTCAATGACCGGAGTATAATGATCCGCTGTAAGGATCAGAACATGATCCTCAATCGAGCCAGACGCATGCCCAGCCAGGTTGAAGTAGGTGTGATTCGTCATATTCGCAATCGTATCCGCGTCTGAAACCGCCTCATAATGAAGCGTCACCGCATTGTCCTCCGTCAGCGTATAGGTGACGGTTGTATCGATGTTTCCAGGGAAGCCATTGCTGCCGTCCGGAATACGTACCTGGAAGGAAATGCTGTTCGTCTCCTCATCGATCTTCGCCACGCTCCATACCCATTCGTCTGCCCCGTGCGGTCCACTGTGCAGATTATTCTCGTTATCATTGATTGGCAGCTGATAGGTTTTATCTCCGATCGTAAAACGGCCTTTGTCAATACGATTGCCATTCGGAGCAATCACCGCACCGAAATAGCAGCCGCCCGCAATGTATTCCTGCGGGGTATCGTAGCCAAGCACCACATCGACCGGGTTTCCATCCCGATCCAGGACAAGCAGACTCACCAGAGTCGCTCCCAGCTCTGTCACCGTCATAGTCACTCCATTTTTATTCGTAAAAGAATAAAGGGATACCTCTGCCCCATCCTTCAAGGTTCCAAAAGGTTTTTTTTCCATTTTGATCTTCTCCTTATACTTCGAAAGCGAACGCCGCGCTTAACCGCATCGCCGTTCGCTTTCTTTCACATTTTGCCGTTTTTCGGAAGCACCTCCATGCGAAACAGATCCCATTTTATCCAGGGCAGAAGCACTCGCTCAAAAACGTCTCATTCGTTTCCCGCAGAGAAATTCATCTTACGCGAACGGATTCTCCGTGCGGTAAGGAACGCTCTTCGGGTGATTATAACCAATCTCATCCGGGCATACGCCGATGAGCTTGAATACTTCATAAAGAGCTTTTCCGTGATGACCGAACGCCACCGCGCCGTGATGAGGATAGTTCCCCTCGATCAGGACATGGCGATAGAAACGGCCCATCTCCGGGATCGCGAAAATGCCGACGCCGCCGAAGGAACGTGTCGCTACCGGAAGCACCTCACCCTGTGCTACATACGCGCGAAGGATATTGTCCGCGGTACTCTGCAGACGGAAGAACGTGATGTCGCCCGGAACAATGTCGCCCTCAAGCGTACCGTTGGTCACTTCAACCGGAAGACTTCTCGCCATGATCATCTGATATTTCATCGTGCAGGAGGTCAACTTCTTAGAGCAGGTATTGCCGCAGTGGAAGCCCATAAAGGTATCTTTCTGCGTATAGTTGAATTTACCCTTAATGTCCTCTTCATAAATATCTGCCGGAACCGTGTTATTAATATCAAGCAGCGTCACGACATCGTCGCTTACGCAGGTACCGATAAACTCGCTGAGCGCGCCATAGATATCTACCTCACAGGAAACAGGGATACCTCTGCCGGTCAGACGGCTGTTTACATAGCACGGAACGAATCCAAACTGCGTCTGGAATGCCGGCCAGCATTTTCCGGCAATTGCCACATACTTGCGGTAACCTCTGTGCGCCTCTACCCAGTCAAGCAAAGTCAGCTCATACTGTGCCAGCTTTGCAAGAATCTCTGGCTTCTGGTTGCCCTCGCCAAGCTCTGCCTCCATATCCTTTACTACTTCCGGGATACGCTCGTCGCCCGCATGCTTGTTGAACGCTTCAAACAGATCCAGCTCGGAATTCTCCTCAATCTCCACGCCGATGTTATACAGCTGCTTGATCGGTGCGTTGCACGCCAGGAAATTCAGAGGACGCGGACCGAAGCTGATAATCTTCAGGTTCTGAAGTCCGACTACCGCGCGCGCAATCGGCACAAAGTCATGAATCATGTCCGCGCACTCTTCCGCGGTGCCTACCGGGTACTCAGGTATGTATGCATGGATGTTGCGAAGCTTCAGGTTATAGCTGGCATTGAGCATACCGCAGTATGCGTCGCCGCGGCCCTGAATCAGATCCTTGCCGCTCTCTTCCGCTGCCGCCACAAACATTGCCGGGCCATCGAAATGCTTTGCAAGAAGAGTCTCGGAAATCTCCGGACCAAAGTTGCCAAGGTATACACAAAGCGCATCGCACCCGGCTGCCTTGATGTCCTCCAGCGCCTGTACCATATGGATTTCACTCTCTACGATACAGACCGGACACTCATAGATGTCAGACGCATCATACTTCGCAGTGTAAGCGTCTACGAGAGCCTTTCTCCGGTTTACGGAAAGCGACTCCGGGAAACAGTCACGGCTGACCGCGACGATACCGATTTTTACCTTTGGAATGTTCTGCATTTGAATTATCCTCCTTCTTTTATATGACCCGCGCTCCGGCGAGCGGCGCACGGGTAAATAGCTCTAAAGCAGCGCGTCAAACAGCGGCTTGCAGGTCGGATATACCTGTTTAAACTGCGCGTACCGCGCCTCATACTTTGCAACCAGCTCCGGATCCGGTTCGATGGTGTCGACCACATGGACAATCTTTGCAGCTGCGTCTGCAACGGATGCGTATTCCCCACAGCCAACCGCCGCAAGCATAGCGCCGCCCATTCCGGGGCCTTCCTCACTTTCGATGACATCCACCTTAAGGTTCAGGACGTTCGCGATGATCGTTTTCCAGAGCGGGCTCTTCGCACCGCCGCCGCAGATCTTTGTGCGCTCAATCCGGATACCAAGGCTCTTCGCCACTTCAAGAGAATCACGAAGCGCGAACGCCACACCCTCCAATACCGCCTGTGTCATATCCGCGCGGGTTGTATCCATGGTCATGCCTATGAATGTCGCGCGCGCGTTCGGATTATTATGCGGAGAACGCTCTCCCATCAGATACGGCAGGAAATAGACATGGTTCTCGCCCAGCTTTTCAATCTGCGCCTGTTCTGCTGCGTAATCCTTTGTACCGATAATCTCATCCATCCACCATTTATTGCAGGACGCCGCGCTGAGCATACAGCCCATCAGGTGATAGTGTCCGTCCGCATGGGCGAACGCATGCAGGGCATTGTATTTGTCTACGCCAAATTTCTCCGAGGAAATAAAGATCGTGCCGCTCGTGCCAAGAGAAATGTTGCAGGCTCCGTCGCCGACCGTACCGGTACCGACAGCCGCCGCCGCGTTATCGCCCGCGCCCGCGATGACTTTAACAGTCTGCGGAATCGCCAGTTCTGCCGCAATCTCAGGAAGCACCGTACCAACCACCTCATAGCTCTCAAAAACCTGCGCCATCTGGTTTTCACGAACGCCGCAGATATCCAGCATTTCCTTCGACCAGCAGCGATTCTTCACATCAAATGTGAGCATACCGGATGCATCTGATACGTCTGTGCAGTGTACGCCGGAAAGACGGTACGCGATGTAGTCTTTCGGAAGCATAATCTTTTCAATCCGGGCAAAATTCTCCGGCTCGTTTTTCTTCACCCAGAGAAGCTTCGGAGCCGTGAATCCGGCAAAAGCGATATTTGCCGTGTATTCTGAAATCTTATCGCGGCCAATCTCATTATTCAGATAATCGCACTCCTCCTGGGTACGGCCGTCATTCCACAGAATCGCCGGGCGAATTACCTGATCCTCTTTGTCCAGGATCACAAGACCGTGCATCTGTCCGCCAAAGCTAATGCCCGCCACCTGGCTGTGATCACAGTCCGCAAGCAGCTCCTTCAGCCCCGCCATCGTCTGCTCGTACCAGTCCTCCGGATTCTGCTCAGACCAGCCCGGATGCGGAAAATACAGCGGATATTCTCTGGAGACGATGTTCTGAATCTTCCCGTCTCCGTCCATCAGCAGCAGCTTTACCGCTGATGTTCCAAGGTCTACGCCTATGTACAACATGAAACTTTTACCGCCACTCAAAGGAAATACCGCTGGTTCTTATCCATCCGGCTTTTCTTTTCAGTGGGCTCTCCTTTCTCAAAAAATACCGCCATGTAGACGGTCATCCCGCAGCGTTATTTGTCTGCAAATCTTACAAGCCAATCCGAAATCTCCGGTTTCAGGCAAGAGAAACGTCTCATCGCGCCTCTGTCTCCGTTCCAAACAGCGTCCCCAGATATTCCACCAGAGACTCAAATTCCGGGATCTCCCCATCCTCCTTCAAAAGACGGACGACGTCAGCGAAATTCCCCGACAGCTTCTTTCTGAAGGGATATGAGAAATCACCCGGCTCTTGCACCTGAGACACAGCATCCAGTTCTGCCTCTGGTATTTCCAGCCTGATCTCTTCCTGAACTTCTGTCTCTGTGTTCTGCCCCTCTGCCGTTTCCGGCATTTCTCCGGTCATGATGTCCAGAGTTCTCGGAAGATTTTCCAGATCTACTACCAGATGCTCTCCTCCGTCTTCCCCGTCGCGTGTCCACGCAAGCGGTTCCTCCGAGCGAACTACCAGGCGGCGAGTTTTGAAGCGAATGACATTTTCATTGCTCTCTTCACTGATAAGAAGTGCGCTGAGCATCTTCTGCCAGTCCAGCAAATCCCCCGGCGTCCGCACCAGCATAACCTCAAACAGACCGTCATCCAGCTCAATGTCTGTGCCGGGCAGGCCTTTGAATCCACCCACAGAATGAGAATTTGCCACCATACCATAGATAAAGTCACCGCTGCCGGACATTTCTTCGCTCTCAAACTGAATCGAATAAGAACGCCAGCTGCCCAGCCGTTTCACGCCTTCAATGATATAGGCGGCATGCCCCAGCACATTTTTCAGTTCCTGCTTCGTCTGATAAGAAACGTCTGTCAGCAAACCAAAAGCCGCTACATAGACAAAATAATCGCTGCCGTTAAATCTCCCGATGTCAGACTGAAACACTCTGCCTTCTACCACTGTAGCCGCAGCCCGCTCCATCTGGCGCGGAATACCGACACTGCCTGCAAAATCATTCGTACTGCCAGCCGGAATGTAGCCAATCGGGCGGCGAACACCGCTCTCCATCAGACCGGTCACCACCTCGTCAAGCGTCCCATCCCCACCGCTGCAGACAATCATGTCGTAGTCTGCCGCGCGCATACGCGTAATATTTGTTGCATCCATCGCTGCCTTCGTCGGATAAACAGTCACATCATAATCCGCCATGGAAAACCGTTCGATGATCTTTGACAGGCTAAAGCGAATCTGTCCTTTACCTGATTTCGGGTTGTAAACCAACAACATTTTTTTCATTAAATCATCACCTTTATTTTACTACGCAAGAAATGGATTCACAAGCAAATTATTGCTAAGTTTATGAAATTTTGCATACCTTCCGATCCCAGGTATACAACCCGTTTGTCTCCTCTTCAATATCAGACAGCTGCGTATATATCGCTCCGGATAATCCCTTTTCGCGAAGCTTACGGATCGTATTCTGCAGATCCTTCAGGGCTTCCGTAAACTCTTCTTTCGTGGAATAAGACCGATAGCCGTAAGGAACGCTGCTGTATATATGCCCCGGCACAGAATACGTATAACCTCCATATTCGGATAATACAAAGGGGCGCCGGTCATTTTTCACCTTCAGGGTGCGGAAATAATTGTGTACACTCTTGATATCTCCTCCTCCCTGATCAAACCAGCCGCTCGCATGGTCAATCAGACGGGTCGGATCAAGCTCACGTACCTGCTTTTCCAGACGCAGCGCGTCAAACTGTCCCCATCCCTCGTTGAAAAGTGTCCAAAGCGCAATACACGGACAGTTATAAAGCACCTCCACTGTCCTTTTGCATTCCTTCTCCCATCGCAGGCGGTCGTCCGCATTCGGCCTGCCATGCAGGGAGTGAGCCCAGCGCCGGTCATCCCGGATGTGTTCTGCCAGGACCGGCAGCGCGGTTGGTAAATAACACGTCAGTAACGGACGATATTTCCCACCGCCGTTTACCATATCCTGCCACACAACCATACCGTATCGGTCGCAGTAATAATACCAGCGCAGAGGTTCAATTTTCAAATGCTTGCGGATCGTATTAAACCCCAGCGCCTTCATATTCTGAATATCCGCGCATATAGCTTCATCTGAAGGCGGCGTATACAGGCTTTCCGGCCAGTAGCCCTGATCCAGCACCCCATTGAAAAAATAAGGTTCATTATTCAGAAACAGCCTGGGCTGGCGGTTTTCATCCATTCCGACAGAAAACTTGCGCATCGCGAAATAGCTTTCTACGATATCCTCGCCAGCCTCAATGTGCAGCGGATAGAGAAAAGGACTCTCCGGAGTCCAGGGATGAAGCTCCGGCAGAGGAAGCTCCGCCGTAAACTGACTGCTGCCCTGCGCAAAATCGCGCGCACGCACACAATGTATAAAGAAATCATGTCCCCCGCTCAGACCAATCTGAATATCCGTCGGCCGGCTCAGAGTCATCTCCAGCCGAACCTTTCCTTCATCAAACAGGGGAGTGATCTTTAAAGCTTTCAGATAATTATCCGGCACCCATTCCATCCATACAGTCTGCCAGATTCCGCTCTGCGCTGTGTAAAACATTCCGCCCGGATGCATGGACTGTTTTCCCCGGCTGCGCCGGTTTTCATCTGTATCATCACGGGCACGCACGCGCAGGATGTTTTTTCCGGGTCTGAGAAAACTGGTCACATCAATGGAAAAGGGCAGGTAGCCATTCTCATTTCTTCCTGCCAGACGCCCGTTCCACCAGACGGTACAGCTCTGATCCACCGCTCCGAAATGCAGCAGCAGACGCTTTTCTTCCGGCAGCTCTGGCAATTCCACACTGCGCTGATACCAGAGATATTCTCCTGGCTTCAGCTTCCGATTTACTCCGGATAACCTGCTTTCCGGAGAAAATGGAACCACAATATCACCGTCTATGTGTCTCGGACGCTTTCCGGTCTTCGAGATCACATACTGCCAGGTACCATTGAGACAAATCCAGTCACTCCGGCGCAGCTGAGGACGAGGATAGTCACACAGCACATGCCCTGGATCGACAGATTCTCCCCATTGGCTTGTAAGCTGATTGTGTACACTCTGTCTGGCCTTGCCTGGCCCAATCGCCGTAATCGCGTCAAGTACACGCATATTCCACCGTCCATTCCACTCAAAATATACGGAAAAGGCCGCCGCCATCTGCGCCAGCCTTCAGCAGCGGGAACCGTTTCCCACCTAAAGATTTCTCCGGTAGCCCGAATACACAGTATCCCGGCACGCTTCTATCTCGAATCCTCTCAGATCAGCTTTGCATCGCTTTCAAATAAGCGTTTAACCTGGTCAGCAGCAGATCCAGATCTATCCCGTGAACCATGGCCGCTTCCTCCAGGGACTCCATCTGAGAAGCCGGACATCCGATGCAGTGCATCCCACCAGCCATCAGTACCGGCGCAAGCCCTGAATTGATCTCAAGAACCTCTCCAATCGTCATGTCCTTCGTAATTGTATCCGGCATATTTTGCTTCCTCCTTCATCTTATGATGCGGATAAATTGCATTCTCTTATCTTCCGTACCCGCACCGCCAGACCCATCTCTTCTGACAGCGCCATTATAATATGAAACAGAGAATTATGCAAGGCGTTCTTCCGCGTTTTCAGGGTTGTTTCACGAAGTTATTTGATGTAAGCATAAGCTCCTTTGATGTG
>JAJPXX010000224.1 GCA_021205225.1 Lachnospiraceae bacterium | reverse complement strand
GATAAAATCTACGTTTTTCCCAAGTTTAAATTTTCTTCATGAAACAACCCTGTTAGTTGTATGACCCTGCCGATCGTGCAGACCATCTGCGGCGCAGCCGCCCTCATATGAAAATACCCGTTTTTATGCCGTAAAGCTCACTCTAAGCGATTTTATGATAAAAACGGGATTCCTATGGACTTTTCCTTTTTCGTGCATTTCAGATAGGTTTTCAGCGCAATATTTAACGATTTTTAAGGGTACTTATCCGCCGTACTGTCTGGATAACCCCGTATCCCTGTCACTTGACGGCAAACCGGAAACAGATCGGTTCCTGCGTTCAATCGCTTTATCAACCTGTTCTGAAAGATGTTCCTCCCTGTATGTCAAATCCGCGTCCCATGCTTCTGATTCTAACTGTTCTTCGAGACTTGCCTGTTCTAAAGCAGCCTGTCTTGTCAAAAAGTATAATTCCAGTTCTGCTTCATCCCGCCTGTACTGTTCCTCACTCCCCACACGTTCTTCCTGTAACGCTTCCTTTTCTTCTTCCAACACTTTGCTCTTTGCTTTGTATTCCGTTTCAAGCACCTGCGTAATCTGTTTTACTCTCTTTTCTACTTTCTTTTCTGCCTTCTCTTCCGATTTCTCTTCAATCATGGATTTAACTTTGAGGCTCTCCGTAGTTTCATGCCGTGCTTCTTCCCCTGTCATGAAATTAATGCCGAATGTCATCTGGGACATTGCCTCGATGCGGTCGTTAAGTTCATGTATTGCCTGTCTCGACTCAACCTTTTTCGCGTTCAGCTTCCCATCCAATTCCGGAACAAAACGGACATCCAGTTCTGGGCGGCTTAATTTCCTTTCATGAGTTTTCTCGTCTGTGTACCAATGGATCTCGTCAAAATCAGCAGTCGCGCTCACAATGCGCTCCTCACCCACGAAATCCTTCACAACTTCATAGCACTTTTTTATCCATTCAACCTGTGTCCCATAAGTAACATGCGTGTAATCCGGCGGTAGCTTAATGTTTAACCCTATGCAGGTAACAGCATCCGATCTCACACGCTTCATATTTGCTTTGCAACCCTCAACGAGTTCATCATAACGCGCTTCACTCTCTGCTAATGTGCGTCCGGTCAGATTAAGATTTAAGTGCGTCCTGCTCTTATTGATATCCTTGTTAGAATGATTTCCTGCCATCCGGCTCTCTTTATCATTGTGCCGTAACTTCGCTTTGACTTCGCTCGGCCCATGGTACTTTTTCCAGTCCACGCTGCTCATAAAATCCTCTCCTTTCCAGTATTTTTTCTGTGCGACTTATTTTATAAGTCTTGCACCTAAGACTTATGGCAAGCCATAAGTCACGGTGCCCCGCTTCGCGGGGGAAAAACAAAAGACCGTCAAAACAATAAAACCTCATAAATGAATATTTTCGCAAGTTGCGTCACGTCTCCTTATCCAGCCGGTTCACTTTTTTGCATATGACCGATTTCCCGGAAAATGCTTGCTCTATGGAGTTAACTCGTGACACCTTTAGTGCCACGGAGCATCCAGAGCAAGCATATTGCGATACCCCCAGTTAACTGTTTTCACACGATCGTGACGCAGCTTGCCCTCAAAATCTCGATAAGATAATCAGAATAAGCATAAACGGCCATAACAAACATAAAGTATGTCACAACCGCTTATCCATATCTTAATATTATATTACGTTACGATCGTCCATAACGCAAGCTGTCAATTTTCGCCTGACTCCACAGGTTTCAAATCTAAACCAAATTCTGCAAAGTCCGGTTCTTCTCCTTCTTCACACCGCGAAACCATTTCAGCATTTAACGCAGCAATCTGCTGATGATATGCTTCAATCTTTTTGTAAATTTCAGGCTGCTCCGCCCTGCTATGTTCACACACCCTATACTCAAGTTCACCGACTTCTTTTTCCAGCGAACTTATAGTAGAAATAACCCATTCCGACGACATATCACAGATAGGCGTTTCCAACGTATGGCCAATCTCAATGAGTGAATCCTTTGAACACCAGCCGTTATTGATGCCGACCACCGTCGTTAGATATTCAATAGCATCATCATAGTCCATGTTATTTGTATTAGGTGCTTCCAAATAATCATGATGCACAGTCACGGAATTATGTTCATGCGTATACTTATCGTATCCCAAACTCTTCACCATAGCGTTTTCCGTCTCCTGCATATTGGAAATCGTAACTCGCCGGAAATCTGCGTTCGGAACCCTATAAACAACAACGCGGCACATAATCCGGCGCAGAAACTGATCCATCGCTTCCTCAAGAGCGCTCCCGGCACCCTTCATATAATAGAAAAACTCAAGAACATCCTTCTCACTGTTTATAATAATCACACGCGATGCAACACGCTTGTTATTATAGCGAGCGGACATCATACTCGCCCTGTCCGGATCAAGCAGTTTTAGCCAGTCGGATGCAGTCATTGAAATTCCGCGCAAATCATCCATAATAATAATCTCATCGCCCGTATAATCATCAAGCGGATTCTTCGAAGCAACCGAGCAATCCGTCCAGTCTTCCCCGGTTTCTTCTTTGGCTTTCTTCTTAATGTTCTTTACCAGATTATCCGTAAACATACTCTTTCCGGAATGAGACTTTCCTGTTATGAAGAAAACCGAAATCTTGAACTCCCCATTGTCTATAGCTCGTATCGCTCTGTAAGCTTTCCGCTCACCCCATGTGCTAAACGCATCTTCACAGCGGCGCTTATTACGGGCATAAATTTCGTAGTATTCATTCGTAAGCATAACCTGCGACTTCCCGATCCGGCCTTCCAAAATCTCAGCTTCCAGCCAGTCAATATCGGCTTTCACCTTCTTTACCTTCATGGTAGCTTTTGCTTTCTGCCATGAATCAAGGTGCTGCATATAATAAGTCATATAATCGCATCCGCGAAGTGTCACCACTTCATGCGGATCGTAATTATGCTTATCCTTATCATCGTACTTAACGTGTGTAAGGTATGCAACCATATTCTCATAACTGTAACGCCCGCGCTTAGGCTTCTCAATGAACTGCGGTTCAAGCCCGACAGCAACGGCAATCTCGGCAACCGTACCGCCTTTGCCTTTCGCGAAATGCGTAACCCAATGCCCATGATCCGTCTTGTAATCCACAATCATCATCTTGTCAACTTCGCTCCAGACTTCATGGACATCCTTATCATGACGCACCCCGTAAAAGTCCTCGACAACCATGCCTGCCGCTTCAAGCTTGTCCAGAATAATTTTACCGATAAGTCCAACGTCTTTCGACTGTAATGCCTGTAACTCGTCCGGCTTCGTCCAATCCCAATGTATAGCCTGAAAATCCTGCGTAATCATCACATGGCCTAATGTCGCATCTGTCCTTGCCATATGCAGCCTCATTTACTGTAGGGATAATTAAAAGGGGATAATTAAAGAAATCACAGGGATAATATAACATAATTAAAATTCACAGTCAATATGATCACATCATGTTTTTCAGGGATTTTAGAGAAAAATTTTTAATTATCCCCATATTATCCCCATATTATCCCCGTTAATATCCCCACGGATTTTGCCGGTTTTTTCATGCAAGCCAGCCGGGGGAATAAATAACCCCCTATACACTCTTTGATATATACTGTAAGGCGTGTTTTTCCTGTAAATCATCGTAACGGGATATTTAAAAGATACTGTAACGGCTCGCCCTGTCAGGCGAGCGAATACAGCAGAAAACGTCCTCTGTTATATCTCCCGTATTTTCTTTTTCGTCACCGGAAAGAAAAATCGCGGCTTGCGCCGCTCACGGGTGTATTATCAAGGGGAGCAAAATGAAAGGAGATACTGGCTTATGAGACTGGATCGGGACAAAATCGTCATTGAGTCACGCCGGGAGATTGACACGCTTCAGGACATGATGCAGGAATATCTGAAGAAAAACAAGCTGTCAGAAAGCGAGAAACAGAATATCGCGCAGATCGTGTCGCAGCTGGATGCGCTCTATATGTCATGGTAACAGCAAAGCAGTCCTACGGGGCTGCTTCTTTTTTTACAGAAAAAGACTGCTATCCGAAGATAACAGTCCTTTACGACAATGCCGGTCAATTTTGGGTTTTGGTTAATTTTGTATCATGCCGAAATGCTTAAATGCGGCTATGATTGCTTCTCGCTTCTCCGGCGGGCATATGAGGAATTTCGGATCGTCTGATTTCGGCTTGTTGTAATTCTCCCGCTCAATGATTCCAAATTCCCGCTTGATCTGCGCCACATACAAACTCGTGACGTTGAATCCGTAATTCTCGGATACCCACTTTTTAATCTCCGTGTACGTCGCGCTTGACGGAAGCGTCTTCATGTAATCCCCGTTCTCCGGTTCATACTTCACATGGATATAACTCCCGCTGCCTTGGTAGCGCAAAAAAACTACCGTCTCGACGGTATTTTCATTGAGCAACCGAATTCCACCCTTTTCAGCGCCTTCATAAAACACAGGGAACTTAAATTCTACCCGCTTAATGATGCGTCCATTATCCTGCTTTTCAGGATAAAGTTCAATACTTTCGATGAGGTTTCTCAAAAATTCCTTCTTTTCGAGATCCGACATTTTGAAATACACCTTGTCAAAATGAGTAAGGATCTGGCAGAGCTGCTTCGCCGTAATCTGCTCCTCATAAACCCTGCTGATCTTCTCATTGATGTCCGCAATGCTGTCATCAATCTCTCCGATCTGGTCGTACAGATTATTGAGCCGCTCCTGCATGTCCTGATACTTCCGGTCATAATGCCTGTCCGTCACATCCAGCCGGTCCAGCATCTGGTTCAGCTTCGTTTTCGCTCCGGATACCTGTGCCATCTGCCGCCGCAGCTGTTCCCGTTCCTTCTCCAGGGCACTCACATCCACCTTCTCATTCATCCTCTTAAAAATGAAATCATTGAAGCCGTCCAGCGTAACCATGTCCATAATGAGCAGCTCCACCTCGTGGTTCAGCTCATTCTGATCCAGTGACGGCTTGTAATCACAGAAATGGTCGTCATCCACCTTTTTCCTGTGCTGGCATCTGTAATAGAAATTATCGGCATAATCCCCGGATTTCTTATTGTGCCTTCGCCTGACCGTTCCGGAAAGCCCCGTCCCGCAGATCGGGCACTTGACAATCCCGGACAACAGATGCTCATGGTCAAGGCTGTGCGTCTTATCCGATTTAATTCCGGTCGCCTTCTGTTTCTCCCTGACCTCCTGCCAAAGCTGCTCATCAATGATGGGCTCATGCTTTCCGTCCGCGATCATATAGTCATCCGTTTTTATCCGTCTGTACTCATCCCGTTTTCCCTTTACCCTCTCGTTTTTCACTCTTCCATAGGTAATCTTCCCGGTATAAACAGGATTGTCCAACACATTTTTAATCAGCCCGCGGCTGAAATGACTCAGCTCCTGATCCCTGTATTTGCTTTTCGTATAGCCACGCTTATTCAGATAATCACTGATGCCTACAAATCCCATGTCCGTGTGGGCAAATTTATCGTAAATAATCTTAACAATCTCCGCCTCATCCGGTTCTATCACCAGCGTACTGTTTTTGGAATCAACCCGGTATCCGTAGGGTGCCTGGCCGCCGTTCCACTTGCCCTCTCTGGCCTTCTGCTTCCGCCCCTCCATCGTCTGCACCAAAATGTTTTCACGCTCAATCTCCGCCACAGCTGACAAAACCGTGATGGTCAGCTTCCCGGAATCCTTTGAGGAATCAATTCCATCCTCCACACAGATCAGGTTCATGCCAAAGTCCTGAATATACTGCAGGGAATTCAGCACATCCGCCGCATTTCTTCCGAACCGCGACAGCTTGAACACCAGAATATAATCCACATCATCCCGGCCATCCGCCACGTCCTGAAGCATTTGTGTAAATTCAGGACGTCCTGTAATGCTCTTTCCAGATTTCCCGGCGTCACAATATTCCCCCGCCACCTCCCATTCCCGGTATTCGGCATACTGCCTTAAGGTTTCCTGTTGTGCCTCCAGGCTGTAACCCTCTATCTGGGCAGCCGTGGAAACTCTCGTATAAAAATAACATTTCTTTTTCATCTGCCACCCCCGTTTTCGGTTGCTCTGCGAACATTCGTTCGTTTCCGAGAATTACTATATCGGCTTTTTCCCTGTTTGCCAATAGAAAAATCGCCGATTTCAGAAAAAGCTTAATCGGCGATTCCTTCCTCGGACTGAAGGCTTCCGCTGTTTTCCTCCGCGGCCAGCTCCTCCAGAACCTCTTTCCCATATTTTTCGATCATCCGCGCCATAAACCGGGCAAACCGGATCATGTTCTCCCTCGTCTGCCTGTCCATTTCCGTCTCAAAAATATCCGCCTTTTGCAGCTCTTCCATGCTCCACCTCCAGATTCCTTCTGAAGGTCTAAGTACCCACAGGAAGCGCATTCCGATTTTCATTCAAATCAATCAAAAAAATTTGCGGATCTCAGATTGCCGCGTGAGTCATTCCTGCATTCTTCCAATTTTCTTATGCAGATGCAAGCATAGAAAAAGCCTGCCAGCCATCCCACAAAGGACAGCCAGCAGGCCACTTTCAATCATATTCTAATACAACCCCAAAGTATCACTTCATCCGCTTCTTAAGCTCCGCCACCGGCAGGCGGACCTTTCCGCCATTATGCTCCATCAGTTCCCCGATACAATGATGGAATTCTTCCTCATCAATATAATTTCCATCATAGAGCCGGTCAAGAATCCCGATGGTTCCCATCACTTCCACACCCTCCGCGGCTGCCGCCTTCCTCAAAGGGTCGTCCCCTGTCAGCAGGGTAATTCCCCTTGTCTTCGCCACCGCGAGCGCAATACAGTCGTACAAAGACGGCTTTGTATATCTGGCAACATACTCCTCCGCCAGATAAAATTCCTCCTCCGTCAGCTCTATCTTTTGTAGCCCATGTCTTACCAGATCCTCGCCCAGTCCCGGAGGGTTCAACAGCTCATCCTCCGCCGCGTCCCCATTCATCAGATAGGTAAACGGCAGCTTAAAGGGCAACTCCAGGCGGTCAATCGTCGCAAAATCCAGCCAGACATTTGTATCGCTGCTGATATACTCCATCCATCAGCCCTCTGCGGCAAAGCTCTCCGCAAGGGACGCCCTACGGGTGTGATCTGCCACAAACGTGTATGGCTGTTTCAGGAGCTCTGCTCCTTTCTGAACGGAGATTTCATTCTCACTCACCGCGCGCAGAACCAGCTGCAGAAACAGCGTCGGTTCCTCCCTGGGGATACGCACCGGCTCATTCTTTTTCCATCCGCATTTGCCCGCTTTGATATAAAAGTCCTTTTCCACACTACTGTTAATAATACCGCAGAGGGCAGCACGCTTCACCAGCAGGTACATGGAGATGCCGTACTCCTTACAGATCAGTGTCATATCCTTCGTAACCGCGCTCCTGCGGATTCCCAGTTCACGTTTCGCGTCCTCCGCTGGGAATAAAAACGCGCCACTGATTGCCGTAGCCATCGCCTCAATATCCTTCTCCGCCATATCCACCGGCCAAATAAAGATAAAATGGGCCATCTCATGCGCAATCGCAGAGCGGATACGCTCCGGCGTCATATTCTGGTTGATGATCATATACGGCCTGTCATTTACCAGCCCGTTCATCCCGGAAAACGCATCATTATCAATGTCGCAGAAATACACCAGAATCCCTTTATTCTCCAGCAGCTCAACCAGATTCCCCACCGGACCGAATTCCGCGATTCCAAGATACCTGCGCATAGCAACAGCGTCCTGCTCCGGATCCTCGTGCAGTTCCACCCTGTGGCTGTCCGGCGCATCCGGCAGCACTTCGCCCCCAAGGATATCCACCGTCTGGTAAAAACGGTTCAGATACTCCTCCACGGACGCCTTGATGTACTCCTGCTGCTTCTCCGGCAGCTTGCTGTTCTTGCGGAACTCCCCGTGCGTAAATACCAGGTTCTCATCCCTGTTCACAAGGAAATCCGAAACCCGAACATCAAGAGCCTTCGCCAGAGACTTGATTACGTCCATCCCCGGCTTCCTCTCGCCTTCTTCATAATAGGTAATTGACATCGGACTGACGCCCACCAAAGAGGCCAGTTCCTTCTTCGTCATGTTCTTTTTCAGACGATAAAATTTCAAATTCTTATGAAACATCTCACCGCCTCCCTTCTTGTTTATATTATACCAGTTTTTGAAGAAAAGTAAACAGGTTTTATGTGCGCTTTCAATAAAAATAAGAATTGTCCGCCGGCTTCGTCCGGTCAACCGCAATCTCCCCGGCAAGATCCAGATCCTCCCTGCGGAGTCTGCGGACATCCATCCCCTCCAGCCTTTTCAGTTCCTCTATTGTCACCTTCATGCCACATCATCCTCCAGAAAAAAGTGAGACAGCGTCTCCTGATTCTGAAAGGAAAGAAGTCGGCTGTTTGGCCAAACGGAAGCAAAAAAAGACCTGCCAGCATCTTTTAATCAATGCCACAGGTCTCCATCTATTTTTTCATGTAATTAGAATCATTCACTATTAACGCAATTCTATAGTGAATACCAAAGTGTATCTCAGAATTTAACTACATATGAGCTGGATATATCGTGTTCTTCTTCATTTTGATGAAATAGTATCCAATACAAATGAGCAATGACGCTACGGTTGCAGAGGCACATCCAAGTCCGAGATGTGTCAGCGTGACGCCATCATAATTTCGTAATAGCAGGATAACAGGAATCCTGACAACGAAGGAGCCGATCAGTCCCTGTACCAGCACAAATGTCGAATGGCCGCAGCCATTAAAGTATCCAAGCAAAGTCAGCATAGAAGTACAGACCAGACAATCGACGGCATATCCTTTGAGGTACTGTGCAGCATAATAAATGGTTTCTGTATCATTCGTAAAGATACGCGCCATGACAGAACCGCCAAATTCACACAGCAGGGCAAGACCCACGCCCACACATACGGCGGACATCAGCATATAGCGAAGGCCCTTTTGTATCCGTTCACGGTTACCGGCACCGACATTCTGCGCTGTAAAGACAGCCATGGATTGGAGAAACGCTGTGGGAATAATCATAGTAAATACAGTCAGTTTATTGTCCACAGAGTATCCGGAAGCGATGCCTGCCCAGGCAGTTGCATCCGGGCCGAGCTGGTTTGCGACAGAATTGATAACGACAAAAGAAAGATTTGTCAGCAAATCCTGAAACGCAAGAGGAATACCCGCTTTTAATATTTTTGATGAAAAGCCCGCATGGAAACGGATCAGCTTTGCACTCACATCAAAAGGCAAAGGCGTTTTCCTGATAACCACAAGAGAGAGAATAACCGATACGGCCTGTGCCGTAATCGTGGATATCGCAACTCCTGCTACATCCCAGTGCAGGATGCAGACTGTAATCAGGTCAAGAGCAATGTTGACAACACAGGCAATTCCTACAAACAGCAATGGCAGCTTAGAATTTCCAATGCCACGGAAAATACCGCTAATCACATTGTATGCTGTAATGAACACCAGTCCGCCGCAGCAAATGCGAAGATAAAGTGTGGTCATTTCCACGGAAGGCGCATTCATCAGCGACGCGAATGTGGGAGCCAGAATTTCCATAATAACCGTCAGTCCAACAGCAAGGACAACGAATATACATATAGCTGAACCGATTACTTTACTGGCACCGTTACGGTCTTTCGCGCCGATATACTGTCCCAGCACAACAGTCGTCCCCATCGCCAGGCCGGTAATTACATATGTCACCATGACCATAATCATGCTGCCGGTTCCGACTGCGGCATTCGCCAGCTGAATGGTATCGGCATTAGCAAAACGGCCAATGACCATCAAATCAACCGCACTGTACATGGTCTGTAAAAAGTTGGCCAGCAGCACGGGGAGCATAAAATTCAGCAGAGGCTTAAAGACAGGCCCTGCCAGAAAAGGATTCTTTTCAGTTTCTTCCATGATCTCATTCCTCCTGTTTCACAGAAATATCAGCAATCTGATATAATTGCTTTTTTGCGTCTCCCGAAATACCAAGGGTAATTTCCAGCATACAAAAGAACGCTTCTTTTTTTCTCTGGCGTTCCTCCTGTGACCATGCAAAAACACCCGGATCGAAAAGCTGGGAAGCACAGAATAACATCTCAACACTTTCCCTCGGATACGCACAGGAGAATTCCCCGCTTTTAATTCCCTGCTCTACAATCTCTGTCAGAACAGGCGCATATCTCAAAAGGCTGCGTTGGAAACTCTTCTGATGAAACTCAGCATTTTCTTTTTCATGAAGTCCTTCGGCAAGCACCCCGCTATTGGATAACAGATGAATTACCTGAACCAGCTTTTCTACAGCGGAGAGTGTGGTATCTTCTGCAAGAGTGCGGAATTCCTTTTCGTGCCTGTCGATTTGCCGGTCAATTATCGCCAAGAGAATTTCTTCTTTGCCCTTGAAATGATAATATAAGGTTCCTCTCGCAATACCGGTCATCTGCAAAATATCTTCCGTCGTTGCTTTCGCATATCCTTTTTCATGAAATAGTTTTTCGGCAGCATCCAGAATTTCAGCTTTCCGAACATCTGCATCTTTGATTACTCTCATTAATGCCCCTCCTTTAGACTGACAATCGGTCGAACGATGGAATTATAATTCAGGAGAAGTCAAAAGTCAATATTCAACAGATCCGTATATAGT
>JAJPXX010000233.1 GCA_021205225.1 Lachnospiraceae bacterium | reverse complement strand
AGGTAGTGTTATGAAGGAATTTTGGAACCTGATCCAGATGGTCTTTACCGCAATTGGTGGGTGGCTGGGGTACTTCCTCGGAGGCTGCGACGGGCTGCTCTTTGCCCTGATTGCCTTTGTGGTAATTGATTATCTCACCGGGGTGATGTGCGCGATTAATGACCAGAAGCTTTCGAGCGAGGTGGGCTTTCGAGGTATCTGCCGCAAGGTCTTAATCTTTCTGCTCGTGGGAATTGGCAGCATTTTAGACGCGCAGGTCATCGGAACAGGAAGTGTGCTGCGGACAGCAGTCATTTTCTTTTATCTCTCGAATGAGGGAATCTCTATTCTGGAGAATTCGGCGCACCTGGGACTTCCGGTGCCGGACAGGCTGAAGCTCGTCTTAGAGCAGCTGCATGACCGCTCGGAGGATGAAAACTCTGGCGATTCAGAAACAGAAAACGATAATGAGGAGGACAACTGATTATGAATCTTGTAGAATCTATCTTAACCAAAAATCCCTGCTATACAGCAGGCAAAACTATTACGGTCAAAGGGCTGATGCTGCACTCAGTTGGGTGTGCACAGCCATCTGCGTCTGTGTTCATCAAGAACTGGAATAAGGAAAGTCATTCATCCGCCTGTGTCCACGCTTTCATTGATGGTAATGACGGAACCGTCTATCAGACGCTCCCGTGGAACCATCGCGGCTGGCACTGCGGCAAAGGGACGTCAGGTTCATCGGCAAATGACACCCACATCGGTGTAGAAATGTGTGAGCCGGGATGTATTACGTATTCATCCGGCGCAAACTTTACCTGCTCCGATACGGAAACGGCAAAGGCTGTGGCAAAGAGAACCTATGAGGCGGCGGTTGAACTGTTCGCGTATCTTTGCACGAAATACAGCCTGGACCCGACGGCGGACGGCGTGATTATTTCCCACGCGGAAGGATACAGTCGTGGCGTGGCGTCAAACCATGCGGACCCGGCACATCTCTGGAAGGGGCTGGGGCTCAGCTATACAATGGATACTTTTCGTGCGGCGGTTAAGGCAGCGATGGGAACGGTAAGTAGTGGCACACAGGCAACAGCCTTTAAGAATCTGTCGGATGCCGATGTGATTGCAAAGGTTGGTCCGCTTGCCACAGCAGACATGAAGTCTACCGGCATTCTGGCATCAATCACATTGGCACAGTTCATTTTGGAATCCGGCTATGGCAAGTCCGAGCTGGCGCAGAACGCAAACAACTGTTTTGGCATGAAGAAGTCACTGTCTGGAAACACATGGAGCGGCTCCGCATGGGATGGTTATTCGATTTATACGAAGGAGACGAAGGAACAGAATTCTGACGGCAGCTATACGACCATTACAGCGGATTTTCGCAAGTACAGCTGTGTTGAGGACTCTATTACCGACCACTCTGCTTACCTGCTTGGAGCAAAGAACGGCAAGAAGCTTCGCTATGATGGCATTGCTGGAATGACAAATTATAAGGAAGTTGCTCAGCTTATCAAGGACGGCGGCTACGCAACCTCACTGACCTATGTCGACAACCTGTGTAGCATCGTCGAAAAATGGAATCTCACGCAGTACGATGCGGTTACAAGCACCGATATCATTATCGAAGAGTCCAGTCTTCCGGCTGTGCCGTTTTTGGTGAAGGTCATCATCAGCGATTTGAATTACAGGTCTGAACCATCCATGAGCGGAACCGTCAAGGGACAGACCGGCATCGGAACCTTTACCATCACCGAGGTGAGCAACGGCTGGGGTAAGCTGAAAAGCGGAGCCGGATGGATTTATCTCCTGAACACCAGCTATTGCACGATTGGCTCTACAGTGAGTGGCAGCACGGCATCGTCCACATCAGAGGTGCCGTACATGGTTAAGGTGACGATTACGGATTTGAACATCCGCACAGGTCCCGGAACGAACTATTCTAAGACCGGTAAGCAGACTGGAAAGGGAACATTTACCATCGTGGAGGAATCTGCCGGTGAGGGTTCCACAAAGGGCTGGGGCTTGCTTAAGGCATACCAGAGTACACGAAAAGGGTGGATTTCGCTCGACTATGCTACAAAGGTGTAAATTGAATATGGGATGATGTGTTGGCCTGTGGGTATTCTTTCGGGAATATCTGCAGGCCTTTTTCTGTGTCTGGCAGCAGGGGGTTGAATTCTTCGGTAGTGAGTAGAAGGATAGAGACGTTCCTTCGGAAAGGAGACCTATAAGATGCAGGTTACAAAACTCACTGCCGTTATGGAACCGCCGGTTGTCAGAGCGCATTTATTTACAGAGGAGCAGCTTCGGAATGAATTTGATTATATTCTGGCTGAAAAGTTTACGAAAAACCTTTTGGAAAAAGGGCTGATTTCAGAGGGTGAATTCAACAAAATTATGGCGGAAAACTGCAGAAAATTCTCCCCATTTTTGGGCGAGATTCTCGCATAAAAGACTTGATATATTTGAGATAGTACGGGAATATGTTACCACCTTGAAAGGGGGCGAGACAATGCCAGTGATAACAAAGATAGAGCCTGTAGGTAAGGCTGCGGTAAAGAAAAAGCGTGTTGCTGCATACTGTCGTGTCTCGACCGACAGCGATAAGCAGCTTTTGAGTCTGGAGACACAGAAATCCCACTATGAGGACACGATTGGAGCAAATCCAGAGTGGGAATTCGCTGGTCTGTATTATGATGAAGGAATCAGCGGAACCCGGAAAGAAACGCGACCGGCGCTGATGCGGATGATAACGGACTGCGAAAATGGAAAAATTGATTATATCGTTACGAAATCGCTCAGCTGCTTCGCAAGAAATACGACAGACTGTCTGGAGCTTGTCAGGAAACTGATCGGGCTTGGCATTCCGGTCTATTTTGAAAAGGAAAATCTGGACACTGGGTCGATGGAAAGCGAATTGCTTCTTTCCATTATGAGCAGCCTTGCGGAAAGTGAGTCTGTATCGATTTCGGAGAACAGCAAGTGGAGCGTCCGACACCGTTTTGAAAACGGTACATTTAAGATTGGGTATGCGCCGTTTGGATATGATGTAAAAGACGGTGTCTTCTCTATTAATGAGGCCGAAGCGGAAACGGTACGGTTTATTTATTCTGAGGCGCTTTCAGGAAAAAGCAGCGGCATAATTGCCAGGGATTTAAATGAAAGATGCGTACCTGCGCGAAAAGGAGCGCATTGGACGCCGACCGCAATTCGGAATGTCCTTACAAACGAAAAATATGTGGGAGATTGTTTGTTTCAGAAGACTTATTCGGATTTTACTTTCAAAAGGCGGACAAATTACGGCGAAATGGATCAGTTTTACATGGAAAACCACCACGAGGCAATTGTGAGCCGGGAGGACTTTGAAACTGTAGGCCAGCTTATTCGTCAGCGGGCGAAGGAGAAGAACATTCAGAAGAGGGCGGAAAAATATCAGAACCGCTATGCTTTTTCGAGCCGGATTATCTGCGGAGAATGCGGCTCCGTCTTCAGACGCAGAATTAACATCACAGGCAAAATAAGATACCCGGCATGGGTCTGTAAGGAGCATATCGAACATATTGAAAATTGCTCTATGAGATTTATCCGCGAGGACGCTATTGAGTGGACCTTTGTCCTGATGATGAATAAGCTTATTTTTGCAAGGGAGAAGGTTCTGCAGGATTTACAGAGGAATATCCGGAAAGAGACACATAAAGAAATATTCCGCAGAGTCGATGAGATTGATGCCGCGCTGGAGAAAAACCGCGAAAAGGGCGAGACGCTTACAACAATCATGACAAAGGGCTACATCGAACCGGCCATGTTTACACAGGAGATGAATGCCCTATCAGCGGAAGCTGATGCGCTGGCAGATGAGCGGGAACAGCTGATTTCATCGGTTGACGGAGATACCAAAAAGGCTGAGGCTTTAAACGAAATTATCAGGTTTACAGGAAGGACGGAGAAGCTTACGAAATACGATCCGGAAGTGTTTTCTGCATTTGTTGAACAGATTACGGTTCATTCCAGGGAGGAGCTTACCTTCCATCTGAAATGCGGATTGAATCTCCGGGAAAGGATTGTAGAAGTATGAGACGAGGACACATTCCATATGGCTATAAAATTGAAAACGGCGCAGCGGTGATTGATGAGGAGCAGGTCGCAAAAATAAAAGCACTTTATGCGGCGTACCTTTCCGGTATGGGTTATGTGAATGCTGCGGAAAAGGCAGGGCTTAAGATTACCCACGGAATGGCAAAACGGCTCCTGCAGAATAAGCATTATCTTGGCGATGATTTTTATCCGGCTATTATCGACCGGGAGACCTATGATGCGGCCGAGAAAGAACGCATCAGACGGGCAGAAGCGCTGGGGAGAATTTTTGAGGAACAGGAAAGAAAGCCACCAAATTTACCCACGACATTTCAGCTGGGAAAGGTGGAGCAGCACTTTTCTGATCCATATGCCCAGGCGGAATACATTTACACTTTAATAGGAAGCGAGGGATAACGATGGCAACGATTACAATGATTCCTGCAAGAAGGCAGACAGCACAGAGCAAAAAGGGAGAAGAACAACCGAAATTAAGGGTGGCGGCCTACTGTCGCGTCTCGACAGAGACGGACGAACAGGCGACGAGCTATGAAGCTCAGATTGAACATTATACAGAATATATCCAGAAGCATCCCGGCTGGGAGCTTGCTGGCATATTCGCAGATGATGGGATCTCCGGAACCAACACAAGGCACAGAGGGGAGTTTAACCGCATGATCGAGGAGTGTATGGATGGCAAAATCGACATGGTGGTAACGAAGTCTATCAGCAGATTCGCGAGAAATACCTTAGATTGCCTGAAGTACATCCGCCAGCTGAAAGAGAAGAACATTCCCGTATTTTTTGAGAAGGAAAACATAAACACAATGGATGCCAAGGGCGAGGTGCTGCTTACTATTATGGCGTCGCTTGCGCAGCAGGAGAGCCAGTCGCTTTCACAGAATGTGAAGCTGGGGCTCCAGTACCGCTACCAGCAGGGAAAGGTTCAGGTCTGCGCGAACCGCTTCCTTGGTTACGATAAGGATGAAGACGGGAACCTCGTCATCAACCCGGAAGAAGCTGAGGTTGTAAAGCGGATATACAGGGAATTTATGGAAGGGAAAAGCTATTACGATATTGGGAAGGGGCTTACTGCAGACGGAATCAAGACGGCGGCGGGAAATGACTATTGGCTTGCCAGCACACTGCACAAAATCCTGACGAATGAAAAATACATCGGCGATGCCCTTTTGCAGAAAACAGTGACGACCGATTTCCTGACGAAGAAGCGGGTGGTGAATAAGGGCATCGTGCCGCAGTATTATGTGGAGAACAGCCACGAAGCCATCATTCCAAGAGACATTTTTATGCGGGTCAAGGAGGAGATGGTAAGACGCGCAAATATTACGACAGGGACTGGAAAGCGCAGGGTATACAGCGGCCACTATGCATTATCGAGCATCGTCTTTTGCGCACATTGCGGAGATTTGTTCCGGAGGATCAGCTGGAATAACCGTGGAAAGAAATCCGTTGTGTGGAGGTGCGTCAGCCGCGTGACGAAGAAAACGAGCGGGATTGACTGCCCGGCCAGGACGGTTCGGGAGGAAGACCTTCAGGCGACGGTAGTAAAAGCGATCAACGATGTGTTCTCCGGCAAGGATACCATTATCCCGATTTTGAAGGAGAACATCGAAAAAGTAATCGGCAGCGGCAACACTGGCAAAGTCGAAGAGATTGAGGCGGAACTTGCCGATTTGCAGAAGGAACTTCTGAAAAAGGCTAATGCGAGACAGGCCTACGATGACATTGCGGATAAAATCGAGGAGCTCCGCAGAGAAAAACAGGCGTTGCTTTTGGAAGATGCCAACAACGAGGGAAGTCGCCAGCGGGTGGAGGAGATGGAGAAAATGCTTGATGAAATGGAGACGGCGGTTACGGAATATGACGAGAGCCTTGTTAGGAAGCTGATAGAGAAGATTACGGTTTACGACGACCATTTCACGGTGGAGTTTAAATCGGGGCTGGAGACGGAAGTGGCGATGTGAATTTAAATACGAAATAGAAAAAGATACCTTGTGTGCGAAAATGCGGCAAGGTATCTTTTTTACTGCTACAGATGTTTTTTCTGTATGTGCTTGAGATAATTTTTCTTGAAGGAGCGGACATTATCAAAGAATTCCATTTCTGATGCAGAGAAGTTTCCTGTCTCAGCTTTCTCTGATAGCAACTCCATTGTACAGACTAAGTCGGCAACTTGAAACAGCTTGTAATCAACCGGTTTCACCTTACGGAATTCAACATGCGTGTAGAGTGTGTTGAATACAGATGTCAAAATTTTGGTGAGCTCAATCTGCCCGTTGTCATAGTAGATAATAACACGGTCATAGCTGTTCCAGAATGATTCGTTGGATCGGAGGATTTCAGCTATTGCCTTAGACAGCTTAGCTGTCATCGTAATAACGTCAGGACATTCACTCTTTCGAATTTTTGCACAAGCATAATGTATGTCAAGCTTTCTGGAAAAGTTAAAGAGCGCATTGAATAGTTGCTTTCGGTTCTCAACCAGATCATTTTTGTAAATTGATTCCCGACGGATGAGCGGTCCGGTATGAACGGCGTGTTCTACATACCCCAGATTTCGTAAATGGGACTCAAAGGCAGAAATGTTGCCGGATATATCAATGCTTTGGTCATGGAGAACCATTGAAACCAAATAGTATGGAGAATGCGTCTCATAAGGACCGAAGTCTCCCGATTCATCTATAAAAACACTCAGTATTTTTTCTGCCATAACAAATCCCCTTTTTGGCATTGAAATCGCAGCTGATATTTTGTATTACACAGACAGCAAGGTGTCTTATCAGCTAGTAAAGAATAAAAATGGCGGGGAAATTCCCCGCCGCTCGGTGGACCAGGGTCTTACGACCAGCCCAATTAGTGGTCACCACTAATTTATTGTATCCTTATTCTACTCGAAATATGCAAAGCTGTCAATCACATTTTTCATTTTTTCGAGGGCTGCTATATGGCTGAGGGGGCTTGGAGGAATAAGAGCAGTTGATATGTTCGCGATAACACCCATATGCTCCAAAACGCCCCAAAATGGGCAAAAAACGGCTTGATATGTTATGCCATACAGTCAAACGGCAAAAAATGCCCTTCGACATGTTTGCACATACACCCGAGCTGCATGTGACATCAATATCGTTTTCTCGTGCCACGTAGAAAATGTCGCCCTCGTCGTGCGAGCAGTAGAATAAAAACAAAGTTAAAGGCTTCGAAAGGTGATATGCAATGCAACTGCCTTATTCAGACGAACTGGAAATACAATATTTAAGCCGCCTTTTTGACAATACAAGTGAATGCTATAAATTCTTCTGGTTCCAGGCGATTGTGACTAAGGTGCTGGAGGGAAAGTCTGTTCTCACGTATGAAGAACTGATTGATGAAATGATTGCAGATGCCTGGTATATGGTTACTGAATATCACTTAAATCTTGGACCGAGAGATACTCTGGAAAGAGTGGTTCATGATATTCAGAAAATAAGCGGCATGAAGTCGTCAGAAAAGAAATCCGTTCTTATTGAGTATCTGAATCATTGCCAGAATCCGGAGATTAACAGACCAAAGCGGACATTGACCAGAAATGTTCCATATCGCCTGCAGGCACCGTTTATGCATCAGTTGAAAGAAAAGGCTGGGAAGTGTCTGAACCGGAGCTGGTAAGGAGAATCAATCAGGAACGACGGCTGATTTATTATTTTAATGCGTTGAATGGGATGCAGACAACAATCCGTATTCAGGAAGATTGGTGCCAGTATATTCATAAGAATCAGGAGATCGTGAAAGGCTGGCTTCAGTATAATATGATTTTGTACCTGCAAAAACGGAATCCGAGTGTACCAGGCATTGCGGATAAGTTGTACCCGCCACAGGAGAGAAAGCTGGAAAAAGTAAAGCATTATTGGAAAGTATTGTTGTCACTGCAGCCTGTGCAGGAAATCTACGGGCACAATCGGTTAGACGTTGAGAGTAAAGACATTTCTATCGATCACTTTGTACCGTGGTCATTTGTGGCACATGATGAGCTGTGGAATTTGCATCCGACGACAAAGAGTATTAACAGCAGCAAGAGTAACCATCTTCCGGATTGGAGTACTTATTTTCCAGGATTTGCACGTGTGGAGTATGGTGCTTATGAGATGGTCTGGAAAAATGAAGGCGTACATAAGGAATTTGATAAATGCGCCAAAGATCATTTAAACAGTATGGATATCAGATATCGCTTATATCGGGAAGGACAGAACTTCTCGACATTTTCTGAGCAACTGGAGGGCGTGATTCGACCAGTATACCAATCAGCACAGAACTGTGGATTCGATAGTTGGATTTATCAAGGAGAACAAAATGAATCAGACAGTGTCTTATTATGATGAGTACGCAAAAGGGTATTGCGTAGCGACAGCAGATGCGGATATGAGTTTTTGCAGGAATAAATTTATGGCCTGTCTTCCGGCAGGAGCATATATTCTGGATGCGGGCTGCGGAAGCGGGAGAGACAGCAAAGTGTTTATGGACAACGGGTTTATTGTGACTGCGATGGACGCATCTGAGAAAATGTGTACAGAAGCGTCAAAACTGCTAGGGCAGGATGTTTTAAAGCTTTCATTTGAGAAAATGAATTTTCATAGTGAGTTTGATGGAATATGGGCATGCGCTTCTCTACTTCATGTGGCAAAGAGTGAAATTAATATGGTTATGAAGAATTTGAGAACCGCCTTAAAGCCAGATGGAATATTATACGCATCATTCAAATACGGAACTGAGGAACGAATTGCACAGGGGCGATTATTTAATGATTATGATGAAGGTTTGTTGAGAACACTTTTAGAGAGTAACGGGTTTACGGTATGCGATATTTTTATTACTGAGGATGTTAGAAAAATGAGACAGGGAGAAAACTGGGTAAACGCAATTGCTAGAAAATGTTTATATGAGAATCCCGATATTGAAACAATTGAGGAGGGGAAGACAATTTAGCTGATTTATACTGGAATAAGTAATTGCGATGTAAACTAAATATATATTGATTTATTGGCCTATAGGTGCTCTTTCGAAACGCCTGCAGGCTTTTTTATTATTTTGCACCACCTCGGAAACAGGGCAAAATATAGGCTTTTGCTGACAGGTATGGTAATCACCAACCATGAGATGGATGTGTTCTCGCAGCACCGTTTTTTAAATCCTCAGATATTTGGAACGTCGTTTTACTCCTTCCGCGGCAAATATTTTGACATGGCGGGTTATGGGAATCATATACCGGTTTTCCGCAGATGGATGATTTTTTACAGAAGATGCATTCGGCTGCGTTCCGGGTGATGCAATCGGAATGCAGTAATAAAATATGTTCCTTTGAGAGAATAATCATTTGGCCAGTACCTCGTATGCTTCATGATTTTTTGCAAGCAGCCTTTTGGATATAGAAAGAACATCCTCATCGCTTGCAGTCTGTTCTGCTTCAGCAGAACTAAACTCGATAAGCAGATAACGCGGAGTGTTGTTCTTTAAGATGACAACTGCTCCACTTTCATCAACCATGCGAGCGACTCGTGAGAAGTTCTGGTTAGCCTCCGTGATGGAGACAAGATTACTGGTATTTACATTCATGTGTAGAACCTCCTTCATGTGATATTGTTAGTATATGCAATTTTTAGGAGAAATTCAACCTATTTCTGATATTTATTGGAACCCAGGGGCGGGTCAAATCTCTGTTTGGCTTTTCCCGGGGAACGGTGCTGGGGTCACGCGCACAAAAACGCGAAATCAAACGGGGTATTAACCCCTGCGGCGAAATGAGATGAAAATTATGGCGAAAGACGGTACTGCCAGAGGCGGACCGAGGACGGGGAGCGGACGAACCCCCAAAGCCCTGACTGATAAAATTGCGGATGGGAATCCAGGAAAGAGGCCACTGACGGTAGTCGATCTTCCGGAGCCGTCCTCTTTTGAAGGCGTTGATATGCCGCCGGTTAAAGATTATCTGAAAGCGAAACAGAAAAACGGAAAAGACCTGTGTGCTGCCGAGGTTTATGAGGAGACCTGGCGGTGGCTTAAGGAACGTGGCTGTGACAGGCTGGTGAGCATCCAGTTGATTGAGCAGTACGCGATGTCGGTGAGCAGGTGGATACAGTGTGAGGAGTGCATTTCAGATTACGGATTTTTAGCAAAGCATCCGACCACTGGAAACGCCATTGCTTCCCCGTATGTTTCCATGAGCCAGACATACATGAAGCAGGTCAACCAGATCTGGCATCAGATTTACCAGATTGTGCGCGAGAACTGCTCGGTTGAGTGGCAGGGTGCCACACCACAGGATGATGTGATTCATCCGCTTGTGTCCACGCTTTCATTGATGGTAATGACGGAACCGTCTATCAGACGCTCCCATGGAACCATCGCGGCTGGCATTGTGGCAAGGGAACGTCTGGCTCATCGGCAAATGATACCTACATCGGTGTGGAGATGTGTGAGCCGGGATACAGGGCTTTCAGCAGAGTCCGGTTGCTCGGGATCACACTGCGCTGGCGGTTCAGTTTGCGATAAGTAGAATTCAGGGATTCTCAGAAAATCTCCTCAGTTCCCCGTTTTGTTAATACTGAACTGACAATAAAGCTGTTTATGTTTTAA
>JAJPXX010000102.1 GCA_021205225.1 Lachnospiraceae bacterium | reverse complement strand
ATATAGTCCTTTTATTATTTATGTCAAACCCATTCACTTGCCTTTCCACACCAGGTCTGCCAAAACTTCCGCCTCCATCTCCTGTTCCGGACAGAACTGTTCAGAAACCAGATACTGGTAAATCGCGTTTTGCAGCGCTCGCGCTTCCGGATATTGCTGTAGGTTCTGAAGAGCCATCGAAGAGAGCAGCAGCCGACCCCCGCCGCAGCGGCACTCCAAAAGCTGCGTCATCGGCCGCATATAAGCATAGCTGTCCATCTGTGCGACAATGGATTTCTTATACTCTGGCAGGATGATCGCGCGCTGCGTCGCCATCGGCCACCACTGCCAGTTTGTATGAAATTCCGTTGGAAAATTCACAAACAGCGGATGCTTCTCATCAATCAGCTGCCCCATGCCCCCTTCCTGCGCCGGAAATGTTCCGACAGACCAGAAATCGGTCGTAAACTGTGTTTTAATAGAGGATGGCATGGCTTCCGCAGTCGCGAGCGGCGTCAGGTAGACAATCCCGCCTTCTGCAAGAACCCTTCGCGTTTTCGAATCATATACCTCTGTCTCATATACCGCATCGGGACACACAGGCTCCACAGGCGGATACACCCAGATTGGATATGTGTTTTCCGCAGCTCCCACCTGTACGTAAAGAGACAGACGCATCGGACGATCCGCAGCAGCCGCCTGTCGCGAAGCAATTTCATTTTGCAGCGTTCTGGCAGGTGCGGTGTCAACCGCGCGTGCCATTTCCTCAATCGCGCGTGCCGCTTCCTCTGCCGCGCATACCGCTTCCGCAAAGGACAGCGAAACTGTAAATTCGCCCGCATCTGTCAGTTCGCCAACCGGGCAGGTCACCTGCGGCAATTCGCCAGCCATCGCCCATCGCGAGGCGATTTCTATTGGCGATGGCGTTCTGGCAGGTGCGGTGCCAGCCGCGCATACCGTTTCCTCAACCGTCGCCCATCGCAATTCATAGCGTACCGGCGCACAAATCTCTTGTTTTCCAAAATTAGCAACCTTTACCCTGACTTGCAAACATTCCGTTGATTCATACGTGTAGCCCGGAAATTCAGCCAGCACCAGCTGGCTGCGGAAAAACGCCTGAAACCGCTCCGGGCTGGCAAAAGAGTAAGGTTTCGGCTGCAGATGAGAATTCATCATCCCTACCAGAGCAGTTCCCTGACCCGGAAAGTCCTGCAGACCCAGAAGAGAAAGCCCGGACATCTCCCGTGTCCGCATCGCCGCTTCGACCTCCTCCCGATAACCAATCAGCGCCAGCTCCCCGGTCGCCTCCACATATCGGTTCCATTCTTCCAAAAGTCCGCGCGCTGCCGCTTTTTCCCGAATCAGTTCCAGGTTTGCCGGGCTTGAAATACCGTGGAAATCGCTCAGCTCCTCAAAATCCGAAAGCACCTCAAACTGCCCTACTTCAAAGCCAAACACCGGTTTTGCATAGGTTTTCCGCAGCTCCTCCATTGTCGTGTCGTAATTCATACACGAATCCGGATAACGATGATTGATGTGGCCCTGAATACCCTCTTCCTTTTTTTCCGCCGCGGAAGTCCCGCGCAATGGCATTCCATAAAAACGCTGTGAAGTATAGAAATCACTCTCCGCGTCGCACCCTTCCATTCCATAAAATCCGTTGGAAGCAATCGCATACAGCCGCGTATCGTCCATCTTTCGCGCAAGCGCCAGCAGCTGATGCATACGCGCAAGTCCCGTTTCCCGCGTCCAGAGCTCATTTCCAAGCGTCAGCATCACAAAAGACGGATGATTTGCCAGCATCTTTAAAATCTGCGTCAATTCTCTCTGATAATAGGCAAAGCTCTCTTCCGTCTCGAACGCGCTCTTCGGATCCCAGTGCGAAAGCTCCGGCTGCATCAGCATCCCCAGTTCATCCGCCGCCTCAAACGCCGCCTCCGGCGGGCAGTGCGAATGGAAACGCATACAATTGACGCCATAAGAATGGTATCTGCCCAGGATCTCCAGCCAGGCCGTCTTATCCATCGGCGGATGCCCCTCTTCCGGGAACTCCGCGCAGTTTGCCTCGCCGCGCAAAAAGATTGTCCGCCCATTCAGAGCCAGCCGTCCCCTGCCGTTATCCCTGAATACGCGGAATCCGAAGCGAACCGTTTTTTCCGACAAAGCTTCCATTTGTGCAAAGGCATGATTTGATTGCGCTGTTTTTCCGTCGTCCTCGCCTGCTGCCTTGGCCGCGCCCTCATCTGCAAAAAGCTGCGCTGTGAGTTCATACAGATTCCCTTCGTCCTCATCCCAGAGGCATAGCTCCGGTTTAAGAACAGCGTATCTTCCTGCGGTATTGTCAGAGCTCCGGCCGGTTTCAGAAATACCGTCAGCGTCTGCGGAAACGGCACGCCCGTCTGTCCCTGCACCTGCCAGGTCGACGCCATCAAATGAAACCACTGCGCGATGGGCGGTACCTGCGGAAACAATTTCCACCACAATTTCCGTACATCCCGCAGGCAGCGAAACCGGTATCACTACTTCCGTTGTAAACGCATTCGAACAAAGACGCAGCGTCCCTTCAAACACCCGCCCCGCATCCATTCCGATTATTATAGACGCAGCCCATCGCGAAGTCTGCTCTCCAATGGGCATTTGTCCGGTGCTGGCCAAGACTGTTTTTTGACTATTCTTCGTTGACAGCGTTCCATCCCCTGTCATTTTAGGATAAATGCGGACTCCCCGTAGAAACACCTCATTTTCCTCACTCAGACGCAGATATCCCAGCACTCCATTCCAGTTCGTCTGTGTCTCGTCCGTCGCCGCCGAGGAATAAATAATCTGCTCCCGCGGAAGTCCGGGATAACTGTTATCCGACAAAAGCGTGATCTCGTGCGTTCCGTCCACCTTTCCGGTCACCTCAAATACCTGCGGGGTGCTGATGGACGGCGGGAGCGCGTGCAGCACCTCCTGCCCGTCAATGAGCAGACTTAATACTCTGGCTCTCTCCGCCTCCAGAAATACACGTTTTCCCGGCTTTTCCGTAAAATGAACCCTTCTGGTAAGCCTTGCTTCCCCTTCGTAGGTATACTTTCTGGTGAAACGTGTGGCGATCGGCTTATGCTCTTTGGGAGCGCTTTCCAGACCACTTGCTTCTACATTTTTCTTTGCCGGATGATCGTTCTCTTCATCATTCGTTTCTTCCATATGCCACTGGTTCTTTCCTGTATCGCGGTAGCCAATCCTGTTTTCGTCCAGTGTCCCCGGCAATATCATCTCATGGCAAAGCTCTCTCTCCGTCTGATCTTCTGCTCCCATCAGACGAACCTGCCATTTTCCTTCCAATGAATATTCCATCTTTTCTCCTACCTATTTCGATCAAATAGACATACACCGCAAGGGGTATGTCTGCCTGCATCCTTTTTCTGCCCATGAGCTTCTTTATCAACCTGAAAATGAAACAGGCCTGTAAGCTGCTGCGCACGACAGACCTGTACATTTACGAAGTCGCCCAGTCACTGGGCTGCACGGATCCGTACTATTTTTCCAGACAGTTTAAAAAAACAGTCGGGGTATCGCCAAAAGAGTATCAGAAAGGGGAATACTTCCTGTAAAATAGAATCCCGCTTTGCGGGCTTTCGTGAAGACGGTCGACGGCGAACCGGAGGACGAAGATACCGGGAAGCGGACGAAGGAGCTGTTTCAGAGCTTTCGGTGAACCGTTATGCGATCTTTGAACCGTTACACAGTCTTTCCAGATAGCATGTTAGTATTTCAGGATCTGTTCTATCTTGCAGGAATGTTCTTTGCTGTTTTTATCATAATTCACACCCACAAGTAATATTTCACCGGTATACCGTTCCAGACAAGCCATATAATCCTGTCTGCGAATCTGATCGAGTGCTGTTTTTACAGATTTATTCCATTTCAGTTCGACAATCATTGCGGGAGCGCTGCAGTTACGGTCAGGCACGAATACCAGATCAGCAAATCCCAGGCCTGCTGGCATTTCACGAATATGGTATAACTTCTTTTCGCCGAATAGTATGCCAGAGAAATCGCGCAGGAAAGAGAGGTCTCGTCACATGTCCATACTTGCTCGTCAAGTATGGACGAAGGCCGCGCCAATCGCGAAGCGATTTTCAATTGCGCGGCTTTCCCGTTATATTGTAAAACGGAGGCGTTATCCATATGAACCTTTGCAATTCGCTGTGCGACTTCCGCTTCCTTTTTGGCAATTGTCAGCCGAAGTAATTCCTCGGAATTGCGTATCGCGTCCATCACGTTTTCCCAGCCGCCGTCCTCGATGCAGTTAATAAACTCCTGTCGCACTTCACTGTTTGGAATCGCGCAGTTCACGCAGCTCAGGTCTTCCACCGGAAAACTGCCGCTGCCGGAGGAAGCTGGCTCTTCCGTTCTTCGTTCTGTTGTCAGATACCCCAGATGAACCAGCAGGGTCAACACATCATCCGCACTTTCAAAGGTAGTCATATCATTCTGATACTTCATCGTGTTTACCGGAATCTTTTCACCCGCTATCAGGCGCTCTACCTTCATCCGCAATCCGTCATAATTCATCTGAATATACGGTTTTAAAGCCTCATAAGTCTCTGTCTGCGTCCAGTAATTACTGAAAGTTCCCCTCATGATGGATTCCACTACCGATTTCGGATTATAAACCGAAATCCCATTGACCGTATATCCGTCATACCACTTTTTCATCTCATCATAAGATACCTGATACTGCTCGCAGAGAGCCCTCACTTCCTCTTGTGTGAATCCGGTAAATTCCTCTATCGGCTTAGCATTCAAAATTGAATACTCGTAAAACATATTCAGAGCGGAATGCTTTCCGTATTTCTTGATTGGAAGAATTCCCGTCATATAAGCAAGTGCCACATAGCTCTGATCCTTCAGCAGATTTCGAAGAAAATCCAGGTATTTTTTCTGCGACTCCTCATCGTTCTTATGTGTCCGGAAGATACAGTCCCACTCATCAATGATGAAGATAAACGGAACCTTATATTTCGCAAAAACATCTTTTAAGGAACGTATCAGCTTTGTATCATCAAAATATCTCACATCCGGGAATTCATCCGTCAGGTCAAATAACACCACCTTCTGCAGCATCCGGAGTATGTCGTCCATATCCTCTGCATCTGTCAGAAAACTCTGCATTTCAAGGCGTATCACGTTGTATTGATTCAAATGCTTTTTTAAATCTGTGTTTTCGGCAATCTTCAGATGGCTGAACATTTTTTCCGAATCACAGCCCCGGCTATAATAAGCCGTCAACATGTTCGCCGCCATCGACTTTCCAAAACGCCTCGGACGGCTTACGCTGATATATTCCTGTTCTGTCATTAATACACTGTAAGCTTTTTTGATAAACGAAGTCTGGTATCCTCAAACGGAGCCGTCCTTTGAAATTCTTTCATCCGCCTTCTGTCCTCCTGTAAATGTATTGTACAAATGCTGATTTCAGCCTCTTCTGATGACACAGGGTGAACTGCCCATCGTCGAAAGCCAATGGGATTGCGGAGCAATTCTTAATATTTATCCGCACGACGTCAATTTTCCCTTATGCATCCTGTATTTGATTTCCAGGCGTTCATTCACGAATAAAATATTTGCGTAGCTGCCCGGACGCAGGCTTCCATATTCCCGGTCGATGCCGATGCACCTTGCCGGATTTACAGCGGCCGCTTTCAGGGCGCTTTCAAGAGGAATCTCCATGGTAAGCACAGCTGTGCGCAGGCAATCCATCAGGTTTGTCGCGCTGCCGGCAATGGTTCCGGGATCCTGCGTCAGAACTGCCCGGTTCCCGGTCACGGTCACATCCTGTCCGCCCAGGGTGTACTGCCCGTCGGGCAGTCCGGCTGCCATCATGCTGTCGCTGATCAGGATGACCCGGTCATCTCCAAACAGCTGAAAGGTCATGCGGACAACTGCCGGATGAATGTGAATCCCGTCTGCAATCAGCTCCACATCCGCTCCTGCTTCCCATGCAGCCACGATCGGCCCCGGCATCCGATGTGTGATCCCCGGCATCGCGTTGTACAGATGTGTCATATGCGAAGCCCCCGCGCCGAATGCTTCCTTCGCGGTCTCATAATCCGCGCAGGTGTGAGCAAGAGATACAACGACCTGATCCTTCAGCTCCCGGATGGTCTCCATTGCTTTCGGTTCCTCCGGCGCAAGATCGCAAAGCTTAAAAAGCCCGTTTGCTTCCTTTTGCAGACGCTGAAACATCTGCGCGTCAGGGCGATGGATAAATGCCTCATTCTGCGCACCTTTCTTTTTCCGGCTGATAAACGGTCCTTCCATATTAATGCCGACCAGATCCGCGCCCTCCCGGTTTTTATAAGCCGCAGCCATCCTGGCAATACGGGTGAGGGTTTCTTCCCCGTATGTCATGGTAGCCGGGCAGATCGCGCCGATCCCCTGCCTCAGTTCATACGCCGCGATTCTCGAAATAGCCTCTTCCGTCCCGTCGCAGAAATCAAATCCGTCACAGCCGTGAAAATGGATATCTACCAGCATGGGAATTGCTTTCAGACTGCCGCAGTCCGTCTGCAGCCTCCGGAGCATCTGTATTTCTTCCTCTGTCTGGCAGCCACAGGAAGCGCCATCGATACTTTCTGCGATCCGCTCTCCCAGAACGCAGATATCTTTCTTCACAAAGCTTCCGTTTTCGTCAAATACCTGTACATCTCTGATTCTCATGTCCGTACAACTCCCCGTTTAATACCTGCTCCCGCAGCTTCATCCACAGCCTGCCCATATGATTCTCGCCGTCACGGTTCGGTCCCCAGCCCCAGAAGGTATCTTTCGGAGAATCCTCAACGATCCGGTTCTGCTGCGTCTTTATCAGCATTTCTCTGACATACGGATGCTGCTTTACTTTTTCACGCAAAAGTTCTTCCATCACCTCCAGCTTTTTCGTCTCCCAGTCCGGTCTTTTTCTGTCCTTATTCGCCACAGAAATCTGCTTCGCTTCGTAAGGCGACCTGGCCTGCCGAATCTGCTCTGCCACATCGTCAGCCACCTCCAGAAAAGCGCTTGCCTGGTAGGCTTCCTCTACAGTGGCGTATACCCAGCCCTTGTATTTGATTTTAAACGCACTGTAATTATCCAGGCAATAAAATTCCCTGGGGAAGAATCCAATCGCTTTATTTACTCCTGCTGCCAGCCATGGATCCCGGTAATCCTCTGCTTTCAGGTTTACACCAGACTCGCATTCCGGAGTCTCTTTGTTTTTTTCATCACACATCTTTTGTCCCTCTCTTTAAAAATAATACTGGCATGGGCTGCATTTCCACGTTTCGCTTTACTCCAACACACTAAAATCCGGATGATATATCAATTCTTCCGGTAATCCGGGCTTATCCACAAACATCAGCATATATACCGGGTAATACACAATTTTGCCTTCTGTGCTGACATTGCCATTATGAAATACATAAGCCTCTTTGATATTATAAGCTTTATTCACAATCAGATTATCGAGAGCCGCATGCCTTGCATAGTCCTTTCCCGATTTAATCTCGATCGGCAAAACGTCTCCATTGCGTTCCACCAAAAAATCAACTTCACCCTGTTTCTTATTATTGAAATAATACAAATCAAAACCATGAGCTTTCAGCTCCTGCGCGGCAACATTTTCATATACAGAACCAAAATTGATATCCTGTTCCTGGTTCAAAATCCGTATTTGAATATCGCCAGCATACATAGATACCAAAAGTCCCACATCTGCAAGAAACAGTTCCATCATCTTTTCATGAACAATAGCATCCACAGTTTTTTTTCAGAATACGCACCGGCAAGTGCTTCCATAATCCGCGAAGAAACACCATTCGCGGCTGCAAACTCTTCCATATCCAGCGGAAACATTTCCAGAATATCCATGTATCCCACCGGAACAGAGCGAATATCTTTCAAATCCACACCCAACAAAGAACCGCTTAAAATATATCGGTAGCTGCCCTCCTCTACCAGGAATTTAATTGCCGTGACGATTTCTTTACACTCCTGAACCTCATCCAGAAAAATCAGTGTTTCATGCGGTATCAAAGGCGCATCCGCAAGTGCTGAAATACGCAGCAACAGAGCTTCACTGTCGGAAGCATGATCAAAAAGAGCTGTTGCCTGCCGGTTTTCAAGAAAATTAATCGTCACAAAAGACTGAAACAGTCTTTTGCCAACAGCCTCTATTATATATGTCTTGCCCACCTGTCTTGCACCAGTAATCAATAATGCCTTTCTATCTTCCAAAGAAAAAAAACGACAGATATCCTTCTCTATCTTTCTTGCTATCACAAGCATCCCTTCCTTTCAACTGGCTTGCTGCTGCAAGGAACTTTCAAACAAACCTTTTCATACAGTATATCTTTCGTTGTCCGATTACGCAATCTTTTTTTGAGACTTGTCCGCTTTTTCTCAGTAAATCAGAGAATTTTGTCCGTTTTTTCTCATAAAAATAGATGTGTTTTGTCCGTTTTTTCGTATCAATATAAACAAGTTAATAACAATCCCCTGTTGAAAAACCTGTGGCAGAAATCTCAAGGTATTGAGACTGTGTAAAAAACTCCCCCCCCAAGTGCCGGGGAGGAGTTTTATTATTCCAAAATTAATACTGGACTTCATTCTTCCTTTATAAACGGTTTTACATCCTTTACGGCGTCTTCCACGGAGATTTCCATGTCCATATGGTCGATATCTGCCAAAATGTACTGGTCATTGCCCATACCCAGCTCTTTCATGTAGGTCAGCTGACGCAATCCGTGGCGTGATTCGATGCGCTCTACCAGGTCGTGATGATCCTCTTCTTTCAGAGCGTAGACCATATCAATGGACGCCTGGTCAGCCGCCAGAATGTCTGTCGACGCCAGGATACCGATATTTGGCGTCACGACCGGCATAGCCGCTGTTCCCTCGCAGTCACAGGAAACCGACATATTCCGTAAAACATTGATATAAGCGATATGCGCCCCAAAATGGTCTACCACAGACTTGGTTGATTCCGTCATACGTTCCATGAATTCTTCCTTGCCAATGTCCCACATATCTGAAGAACCCGGCGTTGTATGAATCATTGCTTTTCCGACCCGGCCATCCGCGCAGCCAATCCCGATATTCTTATTGGAGCCGCCGAAACCACCCTTGGTATGTCCCTTGAAATGTGTCAGCACAAGCAGAGAGTCGTAATCCAGAATTCCTTTTCCTACTGACATCTCTGTGAACCATTTGCCGCCTTTTACAGGCAGCATAACTGTTCCATGCTCGTCCATAATATCTACCGGGCAGAATGTCCAGCCGTTCGTTTGAATGGTTTCTCTGTGCTGTTCGGTCGTATAGCGGTCCCCTTCATAGTAAGTGTTCGTCTCTACGATCGAAGCTCCCGGAAGCTCCGTTTTTATCAGCTGCTCCACCCAGGGACGGGGAATAATGTTTGGTCCATGCTTTTCTCCGGTATGAAGCTTGATTCCAGTCTTTCCGCTGATGCCAGAAGCGATGCGCCCATAAATGCGCAGCAGGCCTTCCGCGGAAAGATCGCGGGTAAAATAGACAATTGATTTTTTATCAGCCATTACGTGTCTCCTTTCATTTTCTGCTTATTTCAGATACGTCCTGAAAAAGGATTCCATTTTGTCGAACGGAATAATGTCCGTCTGGTCATAAAGGTCTGTATGAACAGCTCCCGGAATAATCAAAAGCTCCTTATTGTCGCCGGTCAGCTTCGCAAACGCATCCTTGCTGAAATAGCAGGAATGCGCTTTTTCTCCATGGATGACAAGGACGGCGTTGCGAATTTCCTGACTGTACTGCAAAATCGGCATATTCAGGAACGACTGGCAGCCGGTCACATTCCACCCGCCGTTGGAGTTCAGGCTGCGGGGATGATAGCCGCGCTCCGTCTTGTAGTAATCATAATAATCCTTCACAAAAAATGGAGCGTCCTCCGGAAGCGGATCAACCACGCCGCCGCCCAGGGCATAGCTGCCGTTTTTGTAATCGACAATGCGCTGCGCGCAGAGAGCCTTGCGCTTTTCGTATCTGGCTTCCTCGCTGTCCTCACTGTCAAAGTAGCCGTTGGCATTCACACGAGTCATGTCGTACATTGTAGAAGCAACTGTAGCCTTCACGCGGGTATCCAGCGCCGCCGTGTTCAATGCCATGCCGCCCCAGCCGCAGATGCCGATGATGCCGATCCGCTCCGGATCCACATTGTCCTGTACGGAAAGAAAATCCACCGCTGCCATGAAATCTTCGGTGTTGATATCCGGGGACGCCATATAGCGGGGCTGGCCGCCGCTCTCACCGGTGTAGGACGGATCAAAGGCAATCGTCAGAAAGCCTCGTTCTGCCATTGTCTGCGCGTACAGTCCGGCCGCCTGCTCTTTGACTGCGCCGAACGGGCCACAGACGGCGATAGCCGGGAGCCCTCCAGATCCGGCAGCCTCGCCGCCGCGAGAGGACTCCTCCACATCCTTCGGCTCGTAAAGATCAGCCGCCAGAGTGATGCCGTAACGGTTGTGAAAGGTTACCTTCCTGTGATTTACCCTGTCGCTCTTTGGGAAAGTCTTATCCCATTCCATTGTCAGATTTAATTTTTCTTCCATAATAATTGCCTCACTTTCTTTTTATGATAATATTATTATTCTATAGTTCAGAACTAATCCGGCAGCAATAGAATTAAGCGCTGTTACAAAAGCTCTGTGCATATTGTGCTGGATATACTGAGCTTA
>JAJPXX010000090.1 GCA_021205225.1 Lachnospiraceae bacterium | reverse complement strand
CAATCACATCAAAGGAGCTTATGCTTACATCAAATAACTTCGTGAAACAACCCTGCTGTTTCCTAATTTTCGCTTCCATAAATGTGACAAATGTGGTAGACTTTGTATTGGATTCTTTTGTCGTTTTTACTATATATTTAGACTTTTTTCATGAGACAGAAGAGGCATATTTTACACGGACAGTCCGAAACGGACGAACAGCAGATGAAAGAGAAAAAAAGACATACAATCAGGGAGTGAATTGAAATGGAAGGTACAGAGAAAACGATAACAGTCCGGATTAACCGCAAGGAGCGTCAGATTCCGGTAAACAGCATTATGTACGCGCAGGTGAGCGATAAGCTGTGCGCGATTCATTTATACGGTGAAGATACCCCCCCTATCCGCATTTTTCTGACCATCGCGGCGCTGATGGAGATGCTGCCGAAGGATCAGTTTTACCAGATCAGCCGCAGCTGCGTGATTTCACTTGCCCATTATCAGCAGATGGATGGGGGAGACATCATCCTGACAGACAATGTCCGCATCCCCTATAGCCGTAAAAACCGGGCGCAGATCCGCAGCGCAGTCTCACAGTACCGGACCGCCTATGCCGAGTCTCACAACAATCCGCAGATACAAAGGCAGCTCATGGAAGAGTTTCATTCCTTTGACCGCTTTCCGCTCCCGTTCTGTATCATTGAGACGATAGCGAGGGAGGACAACGGTATGCGGGATTATCTGTTCCGCTACGTGAACGACGCCTTTGCCTCGTATGTAAGTCTGCCGGCGTATCAGCTGATCAACTCTTCCTTTTTCTCCGTTTTCCAGAATCCGGAGCCGCAGTGGAATCTGGTGTTTACGCAGTGCTCGCTCCAGGCGCAGAAGGTGAGCGCGCTCCTGCCGGGAATGGAAAAAAATACGGCTGTGCAAGTGTTCTGCTACCAGCCGCATTATGGGTTCTGCGCGTGTATGCTGATGGAAGGGTAAAGATCATTTTTGCTGAACATTATCACAGCTAATCCCGATTCATCCGCTCACGCAATATTTCGCGTACCGCCCGGCGTCGCTTTTTTTGCAGTGAAGCCGCAGGATCGCCCCGTCGGCGCCGTATTCGAGGGAATGGACGACCGCGTGCTCTTTCAGATAAGCGACTGCGGCGCCGTCGGCGTATGGGATCTGCATTTCGCAGCTGACATAATCCGCGAACAGCTTTTCCCGGATCAGTTCTAAGAGCGCCTCCAGTCCGATTCCTTCTTTTGCGGACATATAAATCTTATCCCCGACGACCTTCGGCAATTCGTGTTCTTCCATCATCCGGTCGGCTTTGTTCATCACGTAGATGCAGGGAATTTTTTCCGCGCCCAGCTCGCGCAGAGTATCCGCGGTCACTTCCATCTGCTCCCGGTAGTGCGGGTCGGAGTAATCGACCACCTGCAGCAGCAGGTCTGCGCCGCAGGCCTCGGCCAGGGTAGAGCGGAATGCTTTGATGAGGGTGTGGGGCAGCTGGTCGATGAAACCGACCGTGTCTGAAAGCAGGAAGTCCCGGTTGTCTCCCGGCGAAATGCGGCGAACCGTCGTGTCCAGGGTCGCAAAGAGCATATCCTTTTCGAGAACCGTTTTCTCCCCGTCTCCCATATATGTGTCCAGCATCTTATTTAATAAGGTAGATTTTCCTGCGTTCGTGTAGCCAACCAAAGCCACGGAGGGCAGCTCGCTCTTCTGCCGCTTCTGCCGCTGGGTTGCGCGATCCTGCTCGATGGCGTCGAGTTCCCGGCGCAGCTCGCTGATCCGCTTTTCGATCTTCCGGCGGTCCAGCTCCAGCTTCTGCTCTCCGGCGCCGCGGTTTGCGAGGCCGCCGCCCGCACCGGAGCCGCCGCCTGCTCCCGCGCCGCCGCCCTGGCGCGACAGAGCCTCCCGCATACCGACCAGGCGGGGCAGCATATACTGGAGGGACGCGCTCTCCACCTGCAGCCGCGCTTCCTTTGTCCGCGCCCGTTTTTCAAATATTTCCAGAATCAGGTTCGTCCGGTCAAGCACCGGCAGATCCAGCTCCTTTTGCAGATTTCTCTGCTGAGAAGGCTTCAGAGAATTGTCAAAAACGGCGCAGTCCGCTTCTACCGTCTCCGCCGCCAGGCGAATCTCTTCCACCTTGCCGGTACCGACATACAGGGCGGCGTTGGTCACAGCCATCTTCTGCGTCACCCGCGCCGCGACCTCCATCTCGCAGGCCTCCGCCAGACCAGCCAGTTCTTCCATGTGATAGTCAAAATTCCGATCATTGCCGAGATCTACCCCGACGAGGATTGCTTTTCGCATTATGGCTCCTTTCCTTTTATTCTCATTGTTAGTGTGTCTTTCTTATTTTTATATTGTTGTATCGCATTTATTTTTTTGCTTTTTATATTCATATTTATGTGGACATATAATAATTTATGTGATATCATATTTTTGTCGTCGACTCATTCCAATTGGAAGGAGGTGATGCATTATGGCTGACATTATTAAAACCTTTTGGGTTTCTGTCGCTGCCAGTTTAGCCGGTAGTTACATATACGATCTAATTCGCAGATGGCTAAGCAAAAACTCATAAGCGAAAAACCCAAACGGAACAGCTCACCGCAAAAGAGCGAGAACCCCTCGGAGAAGCTCCATTTCTCCGGGGGGTTCGCTTTTCATCTTTGGCTTTAGACATTATTAAAACCTTGTTCGCAAAGTTATTCTAACCTTTACCACCCGAAATGTCAACCCGTTTTTTGCATTTTCTATTTTCCTTTTCTCTTTTTCCAACCATATTTTTTTGCGAATTTCCCCTGATTTCTTGACTTTCCTGCTTTAAAGCATTATAATTCTTTTATCTGTGCAGACGGCTCGTCAGGGGCGGGCGTCTGACGTAAAAAACTGAGGAGGATATTACCATGAAGAAACAGATTTTAGCTTCTATTCTTTCAGCAGCGATGGTTGCCAGCTTCTGCGGCGTTGGTGTGAGCGCGGATGAGGCCGAGACTTATACGATCGGCATTCTGCAGCTTGTTGAGCATGACGCGCTGGATGCGGCGACACAGGGATTTAAGGATGCGCTGACCGAAGCATTTGGCGACGCGGTTACTTTTGATGAAGTGAACGCGCAGGGCGATTCCGCTACCTGTGCGACTGCGGCGAACTCTTTCGTGACGAGTGAGGTAGACCTCATCCTGGCGAATGCGACCGCGGCTCTGCAGGCGTGCGCGGCAGCGACCGACGAGATCCCGATTCTGGGAACTTCTATCACAGACTATGGCGCGGCTCTTGACATCGAGTTCACCGGTACCGTTGGCGGCAATATTTCCGGTACTTCTGACCTGGCTCCGCTGGCGGAGCAGGCTGCGATGCTGAACGAGCTGTTCCCGGATGCGGAGAATGTCGGCATCCTGTACTGCTCCGCGGAAGCGAACTCACAGTATCAGGCGGATACCATTTCCGTTTCTCTTGAAGAGTATGGCTATAATGTGACCTATTATTCATTCTCCGATTCCAATGATATCCAGGCAGTTGCGCAGACAGCGGCGGCTGAGAGCGATGTCATCTATATCCCGACGGATAATACGGCGGCGAACAACACGGAGCTGATCAACAATGTCTGCCTGGATGCCGGCGTTCCGATTATCGCAGGCGAGGAAGGCATCTGCAGCGGCTGCGGCGTAGCAACGCTTTCCATCAGCTACTATGACATCGGATACATCACCGGCGAGATGGCGGCTGAGATTCTGACCGGCGAGTCTGATATCTCTGAGATGGCGATTGAGTACGCTCCGGAAGTGACCAAGGAGTACAACGCAGAGATCGCGGAGACGCTCGGCGTAGAGATCCCGGATGATTACGTAGCGATCGGCGCGGAAGAAGAAGCAGAGACCGAGGCTGAGGCTGAGGCTGCTGCGGAGTAAGATTCAACTGGATGTGATTCAATAATCCGTACATAATTAAATGGTACGGGGCGGTTATTACAGTGAACGGCAGATTGTTTACTGTAAAATTCCGACAAGATCGTCGGCTGACAGCGAGAAAGGGATCTCCTCTCTCGCTGTTTTTCAAAGCCAAAAGCTTTTCGCCTGACAAAAGCCGTCTGCGGAAGGACTGTTGCTACTGACAGGATGGCCGCACAGGAAAGAGAAAGGATCTGACAAATGAATATCAACACTCTGATCAATGCATTGCCGGGAGCCTGCGCCCAGGGTCTGGTCTGGGGCATCATGGCGATCGGCGTATACATTACCTACCGCATTCTGGATATCGCGGATCTGACCGTGGACGGCACGATGGCCACCGGCGGCGCAGTCTGCATCATGATGCTGATGAGCGACCACAACATCTGGGTATCTATGCTGGCCGCCACGGGCGCCGGGATGCTCGCCGGACTTGCGACTGGTGTTCTGCACACATTCATGGGGATTCCGGCGATCCTGGCCGGTATCCTGACACAGCTGTCCCTGTATTCGGTCAATCTGAAAATCATGGGGAAGTCCAATCAGGCCGTGAATGTGAACAATTATAATCTTCTGGTGTCGCTCCGCTACATCAAGGGCGTCCCCCTCTGGCAAAACACGATTTTTATCGTGATCGTTGTCACGATTGTTCTGATCGCCATCCTCTACTGGTTCTTCGGCACCGAGTATGGCGCTTCCCTGCGCGCGACCGGGTGCAACCCCGGCATGTCCCGCGCCCAGGGCATTAACACGAATTTCAACAAAGTGATTGGTCTGATGCTTTCGAACGGACTGGTAGCGTTTTCGAGCGCCCTGCTCGCGCAGTACCAGGGCTTTGCGGATGTCAATATGGGCCGCGGCGCAATCGTCATCGGCCTGGCTGCCGTCATCATCGGTGAAGCGATTTTCGGGAAGATTTTCCGCAGTTTTGCGCTACAACTGCTGGCAGTCTCCTTCGGCGCGATCATCTATTACATCGTACTGCAGGTCGTGATCTGGCTCGGCATTGACACAGACCTTCTGAAGCTGCTCTCCGCGTGCGTCGTCGCCATCTTCCTGGCAGTGCCGTACTGGAAAGGCAGATACTTCAACAAGCCGGTCCACAAAGCGGCTTCCGATACCTCCGGCGCGTAGAATCCCTCCGCAGGGTCACAGAAAGGAGGCCGGTAAAATGCTTGATGTAAGGAATATCTACAAAACCTTTAATCCCGGCACGATCAATGAAAAAACCGCGCTCGCCGGTGTTTCCCTGAATCTGGAGGACGGCGATTTTGTCACCGTGATCGGCGGCAACGGCGCCGGTAAATCCACCCTGCTGAATGCGGTAGCAGGCACCTGGTTCGTCGACGAAGGACAGATCCTGATCGATGGCGTCAACGTGACGAAGCTTCCGGAGCACAAGCGTGCCGCTTACCTCGGCCGTGTTTTCCAGGACCCGATGACTGGCACTGCCGCTACGATGGAGATTCAGGAGAACCTCGCGCTCGCGGAACGCCGCGGGAAGGTGCGTCTGCTGCGCCCCGGCATCACAAAGCAGGAGCGGGCGGAATACAGAGAGCTGCTCACGATGCTCGGCCTGGGTCTGGAGAACCGTATGACCGCGAAGGTCGGCCTCCTCTCCGGCGGACAGCGTCAGGCGCTTACCCTTCTGATGGCGACGCTCCAGAAGCCGAAGCTCCTTCTCCTCGACGAGCACACGGCTGCCCTGGATCCGAAGACCGCCGCAAAGGTGCTGGAAATCACCGATCTTATTGTGAACCGTGACCACCTGACCACATTGATGATCACGCACAACATGAAGGACGCCATCACGCATGGGAACCGCCTTATCATGATGAATGAAGGAAAAATCATCCTTGACATCCGCGGAGAGGAAAAGAAAAAACTCACCGTCAAGGATCTTCTCGATCAGTTCGAGCAGGTCAGCGGCGAGCAGTTTTCCAATGATTCCGCATTGCTTGGCTGAAGCACTCAGCCCATTTATACACATTCTTTTTCGGTTCCGGGAAGGTTCGAGAGACCTTCCCGGCAGATCACCCGATTTTCTTTACCGATTCCCCTTCCATAAGCGTCCCTTCGATGAGGATATGCTCGACGGGCATCGTCTTTGGCTTTTCAATCAGGCCAATCAACTGTTCGGCAGCGGTTTTGCCAATCCTGGCTGTCGCCTGATGGATGGTCGTCAGTCTCGGCCGCAGAACACGGTCGATCGGGATGCCGTCATAGCCGACTACGGAAACATCGTCCGGAATCCTCCAGCCCTTTTCCCGGATGGCACGCATCCCTCCGATGGCCGCATAGTCGTCCGGGTAAAAAATACAGGTGGGCGGATCCGGCATATCCAGAAGCTCCTGCGTGATCGCGCGCGCCGCGGCGACGTCCCGGTAGTCCGCCTCCCGGATATATGTGTCCGGAATCTCGATCCCATGCGCCGCCAGAGAGCGGTAGAAACCGCCCTTGCGGCTGCGGGTAACCGAAGAATCCGCCCCGTGTATGTAAGCAATCTTCGTATGTCCCATAGAACACACATAATTAACCAGAGCGGCCATCCCTTTGCCATTGTCCGAAACGACCGCAATCCGGTTGTCAAACACATGATCCAGTGTCACGACCGGCACTTCGCTGCGAATCAGCGCCTGTACATCCGCGTTATAAAAATCCGTACACGCAATCAGCACGCCGTCGACCTGGCGAAACCGGCAATACTCGTAATAGCTCATCCGCTGATCGGCTACGTGCTTATTCATAAAGGTAATGTCGTACCCCTTGTTCTCTGCCTGGCGGCGGAAGCTGTCCAGAACCGGAGAAAAATAATCATGCGTCAGGCCGCTCTGCGCCTCGTCTGCGTACAGAATCCCCAGATTCCAGCTGCGGTTCATCTTCGCCGCGCGGGCGACCGTATTCGGCAGATATCCGGCTGCTTCCGCCGCCTCACGAATCCGCCGCTTGGTGTCTTCTCCTACATCACTGTAGTCATTCAGCGCTTTGCTGACCGTTGCCACAGATACCCCGCAGATCTTTGCCAGATCCTTCATCGAAACCATTTCTGTTCCCCCATCGTTACTGTGTTTACATCCCGGCCGCGCATCTGCTGCGGGGTCGGGGTTGTAAATACAGCGGCAGCAGGCATCCCGGATTCATCACGCAGCGATTGAATCAGCCGGATGCCCTCATACTCAGCTTCATCAGACGAAATGCGGCTCCATCCGATGAACCGCATCGTCTGATATTCACTTAAACGTTTTCGTCTTCTTTATCCCCTATTTTACTACGATTTCCGGAAATTTCAAGGGAATTTTCAAAAATTTGTCCATTATTTTTTGCGAAAGTTTCGTAAAATCGTCTCATTTACCGAAACACAAATCAATCGCGCATAAATCAAAATAATGGTTGCTTTTCCGAAAAATATAAGATATACTAGGTCTGATTTAAGTCGAATCTGGTTTCGGGGGTTTACTTAATCGTTTTCATTCCGCGCAGACACCATTACCGTTGATACGCGGGAATAAAACCACAAAAGGAGAGAATAATTATGAAATTTGGTTACTTCGATGACGCGAACCGCGAGTACGTCATCACCACTCCAAAGACGCCGCTGCCCTGGATCAACTATCTGGGCTGCAATGATTTCTTTTCCCTGGTGTCCAACACCTGCGGCGGCTACAGCTTCTATAAGGACGCGAAGCTTCTTCGTATCACCCGTTACCGCTACAATGACGTTCCCTACGACATGAACGGCAAATATTATTACATCAAGGACGGCGACACCGTCTGGAATCCAGGATGGAAGCCGACCCAGACGGACCTGGACTCCTGTGAATGCCGCCACGGCATCGGCTACAGCCGTTTTCTCGCTTCAAAGAACGGGGTCAGCGCGGATCTGCTCGCGTTTGTACCGATGGACGCTTCCTGTGAGATCAATTCTCTCACATTAAAAAATACCTCTGACGAGGCGAAGTCCCTGAAACTTTTCTCCTACATCGAGTTCTGTCTCTGGAACGCGGTGGACGATATGACCAACTACCAGCGGAACTTAAGCACCGGCGAGGTGGAGATCGTAAATTCTGTGATTTATCACAAGACCGAATACCGCGAGCGCCGCAATCATTACGCCTACTCGGCGGTGAATGCCCCCGTCGCGTCCTTCGACACCAGCCGCGACAGCTTCATCGGCGCTTACCGCGACGCGTCAAATCCCGCGGCAGTTGAAAATGGCAGCTGTGAGAATTCTGTTGCCAGCGGATGGTACCCGATCGCGGCGCACCAGATTGATGTGACCCTTGCTCCGGGCGAGGAGAAAAACATCGTCTTCCTGCTCGGCTACGCGGAGCTTCCAAATGACCAGAAATGGGAAGCGCCCGGCGTCATCAATAAGGCTCCGGCAAACGAGCTGATCGCCCGCTTTGATACAAAGGAAAAGGTAGACGCTTCCTTCGCGGCGCTGAATGCGTACTGGGAGACCCTGCTTTCCAAATACCACGTAGAATCCAAAGACGAAAAGGTAAACCGCATGGTCAATATCTGGAATCAGTACCAGTGCATGGTGACCTTCAATATGTCCCGCTCGGCTTCCTACTATGAATCCGGTACAGGCCGCGGCATGGGCTTCCGTGATTCCTGCCAGGATCTGCTTGGCTTCGTGCATCTGATTCCGGAGCGCGCGAGAGAGCGTATTATTGATATTGCCTCCACGCAGTTCGCGGACGGCAGCGCATACCACCAGTACCAGCCGCTGACCAAAAAGGGCAACATGGACATCGGCAGCGGCTTCAACGACGACCCGCTCTGGCTGATCGCCGGTACCTCTGCTTACATAAAGGAAAGCGGTGATTACTCTATTCTTGACGAGATGGTTCCCTTCGACAACGATGAGTCGACTGCGGTACCGCTCTTTGAGCACCTGACCCGCTCGTTCAATTACATTGTGACACACAAGGGTCCGCACGACCTGCCTCTGATCGGCCGCGCGGACTGGAATGACTGCCTGAATCTGAACTGTTTCTCCGACACGCCGGGTGAATCCTTCCAGACGACCGGACCTTCCGAAGGACCGGTCGCGGAGTCTGTCTTCATCGCCGGTATGTTTGTCAAATACGGCCGTGAATATGCCGAACTCTGCCGCCGTCTCGGAAAGGACGGCCTGGCTGCTTCGGCAGAGAAGGAAGTACAGGCCATGTACGACGCCGTGCTCACCGCCGGCTGGGACGGCGAGTGGTTTGTCCGCGCCTATGACGCGCAGTCACAGAAAATCGGTTCCAAAGAGTGCGAGGAAGGCCAGATCTACATTGAGCCGCAGGGCTTCTGCGTTATGGCCGGCATCGGCGTAGAGGAAGGCCAGGCCGTAAAAGCGCTCGACTCCGTAAAGGAACGCCTCGACACCAAGTACGGCATCATGCTTTTGCAGCCAGCCTACACGAAATATTACCTGAACCTGGGCGAGGTCTCCTCCTATCCGCCAGGATACAAAGAGAACGCCGGTATCTTCTGCCACAACAACCCGTGGGTATCTATCGCAGAGACCGTAGTCGGCCGCGGAAACCGCGCGTTTGAAATTTACCGCAAGACCTGTCCGGCCTACATCGAGGATATCAGCGAAATCCACCGTACAGAGCCGTATGTATACTCTCAGATGGTTGCCGGAGCGGATGCCCCGCGGCACGGCGAAGCAAAGAACAGCTGGCTGACCGGTACCGCCGCCTGGACCTTTGTAGACATTTCCCAGGCCATCCTCGGCATCCAGCCGCAGTTTGACGGCCTTGGCATTGACCCATGCGTACCGGAAGGCTTTGGCGATTTCACAATCAGCAGAAGCTTCCGCGGCGCGACCTACAACATCCGCGTAGAGAACCCGAACAACGTTCAGAAGGGGATCGCGAAGCTGATCGTAGACGGCCAGGAGATCGAAGGAAATGTCGTACCGTTCGCAGAAGGCAAGACACACTACGAAGTGACCGCGATGATGGGATAATAAGACTGCAAAGGCGCAGGGATTTTCTGCTATACGCATAAAGCAAAAAGCAGGAGAGGAAGCCAACAGCTATCCTCTCCTGCTTTTATCATTGATTCTCTGTCCTGTTTTTGAACCCGTCATCGGTTTCTTCCGGCGCTTCACTCGTCCCAGACAAATCCCTCCGCCACCGTCTGGCCGACCTCGCGGGGCGTATCCGCCTCCTGCGCCTCGGCCAGCTTCGCCTCCTCGCGGTACTCTCTCACCTGCACGCAAAAGCACTGATAATCTCCTACCACGTAGTTATAAATATCACAGTAATCCTCTGAGGAATCATCCACCAGTACAATATAGAGATAATCCATCGACAGCGTATACACCGCGCTGGTCGTGATCTGCGCGTTCACATTATCGTAAATCAGATTATTCGTCAGCATATCGCGAAGCTGTTCATAATCCTGCCGGGAGTAATTCGTCTCCATGTAGCTGCAGGAAATCGTAGAAGTCTCCTGCCCCTCCTGAGCAGATTCCTGCCGGTACACTTCCACAGCTTCCGTACTCTGCTCTTCATCCAGGCACCAGCCCTCTTCCATCGTATACGTCCCCGGCGTCTCCTCTTCCGTCAGAGTCTGGCCATTCGCGGCGCTATCCCCCGCAAGACTGCTGTCCGTCCCGATAGCAGACTCCGTCCCGCTCTCCTGCGCAAATACATGATTCACGCCCATAACGCCAGGACAGACCGCCGCCAGAAGCCAGAAAACAGCCACCGCAGCAATCCTTTTTCCATTCCATATCCGTTCTCTTTTCATCCTCATTTTGAAATCTCCTAAAACAGAATGATCCGGCCAGCTCATGTTCAGAACTGCCTTTGTATTTATAGATAGTATAGTAT
>JAJPXX010000047.1 GCA_021205225.1 Lachnospiraceae bacterium | reverse complement strand
CTGAATTCCACTTGTACCCCCGAGTTGTGGAATTTAAATTTTCATTTCACCCTTTGTACAATTCGATTATACTCTTTCCGGCTCAATCTTGCAACGAGAGGATTTTTGTATTATAGTATCAGCCAAATGGATTTGAGAAAGGATGCCTTACGATGAATTTACTGAATGCAGAACAGCTGACAAAGGTTTTTACAGAGAGGAAGCTCCTGGATCATGCGGATTTTTCGATTGAAGAGGGAGAGAAAATCGGCGTCATCGGTGTCAACGGTACCGGGAAATCCACGCTTCTGAAGCTGATTGCCGGGCTGGAGGAGCCAGATTCCGGCAAGATTACCAAAGGGCGGAATCTGACTGTCCGCTATCTGCCGCAGGAGCCGGTTTTTGATAAAAATGCCACCGTTATGGACGCGATCATAAAAGACAACCGAAATGCACTCAACGAGTGGAGCATTGAAGCAGATGCCGCGAGCGCGATCAACCGACTCGGACTGCCAGGTGCTGCGGAAAAAATAGCGCAGCTTTCCGGCGGACAGAGGAAGCGCGTCGCATTGGCGAATGCTGTGCTTGCCCCGGTCGATCTGCTGGTGCTGGATGAACCGACCAACCATCTGGACGCCGAAATGGCGCAGTGGCTGGAGGATTATCTGACCGATTTTCGGGGCGCGCTTGTGATGGTGACGCATGACCGCTATTTTCTGGACAGTATCAGCACCAGGATTATAGAAATTGACCATGGAAGGATTTACAGCTATCCAGGTGATTACGCGACATATCTCCTGCTCAAAGAACAGCGCCAGAATCAGGAAATTGCCTCTGAGCGCAAGCGCGCCAGTCTGCTGCGGACCGAACTCGCCTGGCTCTCCCGCGGTGCCAGAGCCAGGTCGACCAAGCAGAAAGCGCACATCGACCGCATCCGTGCCCTGCAGCAGCAATCCGGCCCGATCGAAGAGGCACATCTGGAACTGTCCTCGATGGGAAGCCGCATGGGACGCACTACCATTGAACTGGATTCTGTCAGCAAAGCTTACGGAGAAAAGAGGCTGATCGAAGATTTTACTTATACCTTCTTAAAACATGACCGTGTGGGAATTGTCGGTCCGAACGGCTGCGGCAAAAGTACACTTTTGAACATGATTTGCCGCGGCCTGGAACCGGACGCAGGGCAGATAACCATCGGACAGACGATCCGGATCGGTTATTTTGCGCAGGAAAACAGCGCGCTTTGCGGCTCACAGACCGCCATTGAATGCGTAAAAGGAATCGGAGAATATATTCATACCGGAAGCGGCACCATCTCGGCCTCGCAGCTTCTGGAGCGTTTTCTCTTTGACAAAACCATGCAGTGGACGCGCGTTGAAAAGCTCTCCGGCGGGGAAAAACGCCGTCTTTATCTTCTGCGCGTCCTGATGAGCGAGCCAAACGTTCTGGTTCTGGACGAACCCACCAATGATCTGGACATCCAGACCCTCGAAATTCTGGAGGAATATCTGGATTCCTTCGACGGGATCGTGCTCACGGTTTCCCACGACCGCTATTTCCTGGATCGCACGGTACAGAGAATTTTTGCTTTTGAGGGAAACGGGCAGCTTCGGCAGTATGAAGGAAACTACTCCGACTATCTGCACGCGCGTCCAAAGCCCGACGCCGTTTCCGAAGCTTCCGTGCACAAAAGTAGCCTCTTTTCTTCCGGCAAACAGGGAAAAGCCGGCGAAGCCAGCTCCGATCACCGATATGAAGAGGACAAAACCGCCTCCCCTGACAGCCGCAGCACAAGGGGCGGTTCCAAAAAGCTCCGCTTTTCGTTCAAAGAACAAAAGGAATACGAAACCATCGACAGCGACATCGCAGGCCTGGAGGAAAAAATCGCCTCCCTGGAGAGCGATATGGCCCGCTATGCAAGCGATTACGGCAAGCTGAGCCAGATCGTCCGGGACAAAGACGAAGCTGAATCGCTTCTGGAGGCGAAAATGGAGCGCTGGGTCTATCTGAATGAGTTAAAAGAAAAAATCGATGCGCAGGATAAGCATTCATAAGGCGCTCACCCCGCGCTGCCGCCTAAAAGCTGGCTCTTCTCTTTCGCAAGCTGCTCATAGGTGACCCCGTATTTCTCCGCGATGTCATGCGCATAGGATTTTCCTCCGGGCGGAGCAACCTTCACGCGGTAAGAGCGCTTTCCCTCATCCGCTTCAACAATCAGGCTGGCGATCTTACTGTCGCCGCCCTCCTCCTGGTTCAGCTCATCCAGCTCAATTGCCAGCTTGTGCATATGCGTATTGTAAATCGTCCGCACACCCAGCCGACGCAGAATTCGCGTGACATCCCGCGCGATAAAATATCCCTCCTCAAAAGACGTGGTCGAAAACGACTCGTTTAAAAGCAGCAGGCTGCGCGGAGTCGCCGCGCAAAACAAATCCCGGAAACGGCTGGACTCCTCGCCAAGCCGCCCCAGATCCATCGTCTGGTTCTCATCTGCCGGGTAATGGGTAAAAATATTATCCACCGGGCTGAACGCAAAGGATTCTGCCGGCACATACAGCCCGCTCTGCGCAAACAGGAACGCAAGGCCGACCGCCTGCGTAATCGTCGTCTTTCCGCCCCGGTTCGCACCGGTCAGAATGTAGATTCGATGCTCTGCGTCAAAATCCAGATCATTTGGTACAATTTCCTGTGCAGGCTCTCCCTTTTCAAAGAAAGACTGGGTAAGCTTCATATTGCAGAGTCCCTTTGCCCGCATCTCGCGCTTATCCGGCTCCAGAATCTGCGGCTTGCAAAACCGGAATCCGGCCGCCTCCATCTTCTCAATATACTCCGCCCAGCGGATATAAAACAGGAACTCCGGGATCAGCGCAGATATCGCATGGGTGCTGACCGAAACATGCCTGGATAGCACAGACTTCAGTTTCTTGACTGTACGGGTCAGAAGCGCGCTGATTGCGCGATCCAGCGTCCGAATCACATCGCCGCCGCGGCTGTCGTCGTCTACCCTCGCCATTCCTGCCGCGAAAAGAGGATTGGCACGCATCAGCCCGACTCTCCCCATCGTCTCGGTCGCAGCTTCCAGGTCCATCCCGGAGGTGCGGAACGTCATGCTTCCATTCCATTCGGTATCCGGCTGAATGTCATCCTTCCGGTTCAGGAACTCACAGAAATTCGCAATTACATTTGACTTTGTAAACGGCTTTTCATTGATTGAGACAATCCCCGTCTCGACCGGCTCAAAGCGATCATTCAGATTTACCCCAAGCGTCACGCTTTTGACCTTCGCCGCATCCACCTTCAGATTTTCAATATCCTTCTTCAGCTCCGAAAATCCGCTATCCTCATATAGATTGCGCACATACGCCTTCAGATTCAGCAAACCCTCCGAGGCAATCGCGTTTTCATTCAGGACAGCATAAATCGCCTCCACACAATGAATATACTCATCCATCTCATCCAGCCGATGCACCAGTTCCCAGACACCCGCCGCGTCAGAACCCTTATCAAAGCTTCCATATGTCTTCAGGAAATCCACACGGTCCAACAGCTTCTGCATCTGTCCCCGCAGGTTTGGGAAACGCAGGATATCCTCAAATACATCACAGCGATACCGAATCACTTCCGGATCCCCTGAGATACGCGCCATCATCCGCCGCAGCAAAGCCCTCTCCGGCTCCAGCTTTGAGAGAGGCTCACAGATCGTCTCCACTGAAAGGTCATGGTAAGATGCCTCCGGCAGTTCCCTCTCATGTGCACGTTTCCCCGGCGGGCAGAGCAAGCTTAAATTCTCTTCCATCATAATTCCTCCTTAGCGAATCACTCCCGTTTCTCTTTTGCCTGCAGCTATTACTCTTCTTTCGCCCATCCGAAAGAGTAACGCACGGCTTTTTCCCAGCCCTTCAACCGACGGACTGCCTCTTCGGGCGGCATCTGCGGCATAAAAATATGCTCCGTTTTCCAGTTCGCGTAAATGTCGTCCGTGCCATTCCAATAGCCAACCGCAAGCCCTGCCAGATATGCCGCGCCCATGGCGGTAGTTTCAATACAGCTCGGACGATAGACCTTCTGCCCGATGACATCCGCCTGGTATTGCATCAGGAAGTTATTTGCGCTCGCGCCGCCATCGACCTTAAGGCCGGAAAGCCGGATGCCGGCATCCTTTTCCATGGCGCGCAGGACGTCGTTGGTCTGGTAAGCCAGCGATTCCAGGGTCGCGCGTACAATGTGATACTTATTCACGCCGCGGGTCAGGCCAACAATGCAGCCGCGCGCGTAAGGGTCCCAGTAGGGTGCGCCCAGGCCGGTGAAAGCCGGAACGACGTAACAGCCATTCGAATCCGGCACACGCTCGGCAATCCATTCCGTGTCCGGCGCCGAATCGATCAGCCGCATCTCATCACGCAGCCACTGGATCGCAGCGCCGGACACAAAAATAGAGCCCTCCAGCGCATAGGTGACCTTCCCTTCAATACTCCAGGCGATGGTCGTCACAAGACCGCTCTTTGACACCACAGGCTCCCCGCCGGTGTTCATAAGCAGGAAGCCGCCGGTACCATAGGTATTTTTCACTTCTCCCCGCGTGAAGCAGGCCTGTCCGAAGAGAGCCGCCTGCTGATCTCCCGCTGCGCCCGCGATGGGGATTTCCCCGCCAAAATAAGAGGCATCTGTCATGCCATAAATACCGCTGGAATCTGCCACACGCGGCAGCATATGCCTTGGGATATCCAGAATCTGCAAAATCTCATCATCCCATTCCAGTGTATGAATATTAAAAAGCATTGTGCGGGACGCATTGGAACAGTCCGTCACATGTACTCTGCCCCTGGTCAGCTTCCAGATCAGCCAGGTCTCGACTGTGCCAAAGAGCATCTGACCTGCCTGGGCTTTTTCACGCGCACCTTCTACATGCTCCAGTATCCAGTGAATTTTTGTCGCGGAAAAATAAGCGTCAAGCACCAGCCCCGTTTTTTCACGAATGCGGTCCACAAGAATGGTATCTTTCGCCAGCTCATCACAATATTCCGCCGTTCGGCGGCACTGCCAGACAATCGCCCGGTAAACCGGTATCCCTGTCTCCTTATCCCAGACGATCGCTGTCTCACGCTGATTTGTAATACCAATCGCAGAAATATTCTGAGCAGTTGCGCCAATTTTAGACATTGCCTCAACTGCCACGCCAAGCAGCGTCGACCAGATCTCATCCGCATCCTGCTCCACCCATCCAGGCTTCGGAAAATACTGTGTAAATTCCTTCTGTGCAATGCTGCACAGATTTCCCTGATGGTCAAACAGAATACACCGGTTGCTCGTCGTACCCGCGTCCAGTGCCATTATGTACTTCTTCATCTGTTCTTTTCCTCCTCCTTCTCCCCTGTACCTTTATCCATTCTATGAATATGCCCTTTTTCAAATCAGCCGTCTCAAATCCGGCATTCCCCACCCCTGCCGATTCTGCGGATAACCCATGTCAACGGCAGCTTCGCGCAGACGCATTTTGACTTCCACATTCGTCAGCCATGGCTTTTTCTCAAGCAGCAAAGCAATCGCCCCGGCGATCGCCGGCGCAGACATCGAGGTTCCGCTTTTGATGCCGTAATAATGTCCGCCCGACCAGAAGGCCGCACAGGATACAATACCAGTGCCGGGAGCCACAACCTCCGGCTTACAGATACACTCTCTTGTTGGACCGCAGCCAGAATAGCCTGCAGCCGAACCATTCCGGCGGCAGAGTCCGTCAGAAGAACCCACTGTGATCGCCTTTTTGCTGTTGCCCGGTACCGTGACGCTCATCGGCCGCGGTCCCTGATTTCCCGCCGCCACTACTACAATAAGACCTGCATCCCAGGCCTCATCTACCTTCTGCACCAGAGCATCGGCCCCGGCAGCCAGATCGCCTTTTGTGCCTCCCACGGAAATATTCAGAATACGGATCTGATAGCGGCGGATGTTCCCAATCACCCAGTCGATCGCCCGCAGTATGTCATCCATCTCACCCTCGCCGCGCCGGTCCAGCACCTTCACGGGCAGCAGCCGGCAGGCCGGGGCAATCCCTCTGTACCGGCCGTCTGCACAGCGGCCATCTCCGCCGATGATCCCCAGTACATGGGTACCGTGCGAAGCATCATCGTAGCAATCCTGCCGTCTGCCCACAAAATCCGCAAAGCCGCAGATCCGTCCGTAAAAATCCGGATGATCCGCGGCCGCGCCGCTGTCCAGAGAGCACACCGTCACATTTTTGCCCAGTATTCCCGCCTGATGTACCTCATCCGCATACAAAAGAGTCCTCACGCGTTCCACCCGGCGTACCTCCCCGTCCGTCTTGTTTTATCTTATGAAAGAAAACAGAATTCGTTCCTGGCAGGACCCCCCCCATAAACAATTCTGCGCTGTAAAAGTCTCATAACTGCAAAGCTGTGAAGCGGCTATCGTCTCTTTTCACCCGCATTTTTAATCAGGGATTCAAAAATTCATACACCAGTGACGATATCTCGACGATCAGCGCATCTGCATTACCAGTACCCATCTCTTCTACGCCAGTCGACATTACACAGAGGATATAATCTGTTTCTTCTCCGAATACAATCGCCACGTCATGCGACTCATCGTCGGTTTCGCCGGTCTTATTTGCGACTTCAATTCCTTCCGGAACGCCCGCCGGAATCTTTGTCGTGGTATCCTGCTGCAACAGCAGATTAAGCATTTCCATGGAATCCGCAAAGGAAACACATTCGCCGCAGTAGATCGCCTCCAGAAGCGCACCGCAATCCTCTACCGTCGTATGGTTTGTTCCTTCCCCCGTCGTCTCATAGGTGGAATCAGAGGGGTGCAGCGTCGTATAAACACCAGTGTCTGCAAAAGCATTGTCCATAATATAGGAATTGACAAAGCGGCATCCGGTCGTGAAACTTCCGGTGCTGCTGTGCAGACGCACCAGTTCATTATAGGACTCATTTCTTGAAAACACGATCATTGTATACAGCCGATCCTCAATCACATAGGCCGCCGTCGCCTCGTCTGTATGATTAATCGTACAGTAATTGGAAATCAGGTCATCCATATTTTCATAGCACGACATCATCACAAAAAGCTTGATCAGGCTGGCCGCGTACATACTCTGGTTATTAATTGAAATCGATTCTCCCGCATTCAGATTTTTCACATAAACACTCCAGGTACCGGAGACCGAATCCGCTTCAATTTTTTCTTCAATCCGGTTGGAAAGCTCTTCATAATCAATCGACAGATCACTCACCGCCGCTGCCTCAGACTCAGATTCTTCCTCTGTAGAACCCATTTCTGTTTCCGTCTCTGTCAGAAGTGCTTCCTGCGCGTCCCCGTCGTTTTTCCGCAGCCTCATGACTATCAAACCTGTCCCGGCAGCAATGAGCACTATCACAAGCGCGGCAATCTCGATACGCATCCGTGTTTTCCTGACTCTCTGCTCTCTCTTAAACTGCCGATCCAGTCTGCGCCATTCCTCACCCATACAAATGTCCTCTTTCTATGTACTGTAACTTATCCATAAGCGGCAGCTGCTCTGCCCTTCTCTGTTTTTCTGAGCCTGCACAAGCGGATAAACCACATGCCACAGATTAGTACAGTAATGAGAATCGGGTGTGAACGTGATGTGTTTTTTCCGTGAACGGTTATTTTCCGGTATTTTTGTCCAATAGGAAAGTCTGGGGAACTATCCTTCGAAATCGGATAGGGGTGCTCTCACCCCTATCCGCTGCGCCAGGCGGGTGCGGCGCGAGCCGCAAATTTCCACACCCGCCTGCGTGCATAAAAATACCCCGCCTGGAAAGAATCCGGGCGGGATAGCTTACCTCAATCCGCACTGAAAAGATTTTTATTTACATAACCGGTCGTGCCATTGTAGCTGATCTTATACCAGCGATCCGTATATCCAATCGCCGTAACCTCTGTATCAGAAGCAATCGTACCGATAATTTCTCCATCCTGAGAAGGTGCCGAACGCATATTCGCACCAGCCGTCGCGCGGATCGTGAATGCCTCCGCGTAGGATTCTACGCCATATTCAAGGTCAACCGAGGAAGTATCGCTCGCAGTTGTACTAGAATCTGCCTCAGACGCCGAAGCATCGTCTGCCTCAGCCGTCGAAGCATCTGTCTCTGAAGCTGTGTCTGCGGAAGCACCTACAAACTCTTTATATACATAGCCATTCGACTCATAGCCTTCTACGGATACCATATACCAGTTCGCCGTCGCGCCGACTACACTGATCTGATCGCCGCTTGAGAAGCTGGAGAAAATCTCCCCATCCGTACTCGGCTCTGACCTGACATTCAGATCATCCAGAGCGTACATCACATGAATGGTATCATACTCTACCAGCGCCGCCGTCTCATCCTCTACGGTCGTATCTGTCGTAAAGGTCTGCGGTTCGGTCTCGGCTTCAGTTTCCGTCTCGGTCTCGGTTTCCGTTTCTGTCTCCGTCTCGGTTTCCGTCTCAGTCTCAGTTTCGGTTTCTGTTTCCGTCTCAGTCTCGGTCTCGATCACGGCCTCACTCTCCGTCTCGGTGCTGTCCTTCTTCAGCTGATCGCAGCCGGTCGCCGCAAGTGACACAGAGCAGCACATCAAAAGTGCCAGCAGCCATCTTTTTCTCTTGTTCGTCATAAAATAATCCCTCCATTACTTTATTATACTCTTCCTCTAAGATGTATATACAACAGTTTTATCATACCACCCTGACAAAAAATAGCAAGGGGGAACACATTTTTTTAATTCTTTTCCTGCCTTTTTCTTCATCTTGCGCTGTCCAGTATCCTCGTTACACTGAATATAGATGAAAAATAGCTCGGATAATTCTCCAGCAGATAGCCCGTAATGGAGCGGCGGGTCTGCCGCAGATAGGTCTGGGTCACGGAAAGGTAGTCATCCGACGCCCACAGTCCAACCAGATAACGGAACCCTTCACCCGTCAGGAAAACCGACTCATCGGATGTGTACGATACTTCTGAACCATACGGATAGATCAGTGTATCACACTCCCCGATCAGACTGCCAACGGTATTCTCCCACTGCGTAATATCCTCCGTCAGTTCCTCATAAGTCATATCACTCATATAAGAATAGCTGTACCCCTGCGAAGCAAATGTCCAGCCGTTTGCCAGCAGCTTTGCAGCGATTTCCGCCACAGTTCTGGCATTACTTTCCCATGCCGCGTCAGAGTCCTCCTCCACCTCATATCCAAATGCGCCGTATTTTCCGGACAGGCCGATAATGCCGCGTGCCCCCTGCCAGGAAAAATCCGGATGTTCTTCAATAAACTGTTCCAGAACCGGAACGACATCGTACGCTCCCGTCCGGGTAACGCCATCTGCGTCCGTATACACGGCAGCCACCTCACCGTCCGAATCAAGCACCAGCTTTGTGGCTACGCCATCGCCGCTGCGCACGCTTGCGTAATTCAGGTTTTCCACGGATAATACCAGAGGCTTTCTGTCCTCAGGCAGCTTCAGAGTCGCCTCCGTCAGCGTGATATCTCCGAATCCATCATCAGCCTCCTCTGCCAGATCGTGGATATCAATCAGGATGTAGCCATTCGCGTAGAGATCCTCTAATATTCCCTCAAACTCACTAATCGTGATCAGATTCTGACGGTAGGTCTCCGCATAGCTGTCCTCATCAAAGGCCAGATCGGTGTCCGCGATCAGATTTGGAAAATTCAGATGAAGCACCTCTCCTTCATATACCACCAGAGCATTCAGCGCCTCCTGGTATTCGGCAATCGCTTCTTCGGCTCTCTCATCCCCTTCCAGAGACTGTGTTTCCTCCAGCAGGGTGATCGCTTCCTCATACCAGTAGCCTCCCGCGAGCGCCTCAGCCTCTTCGAGTGTCTCCACCCGTTCCGCCTCCAGTGTCACCTCAGCCTCTTCTTCCTCTCGTTCCGCCTGCATCTTCGGAGTCTCAACCGGTGAATTGTTCTCATATTCCCCCACCGTACCAATGCTCTCAGCAATCTGATAATTGATCACGCTTCTGGAACAGCCGCCCGCGCCCAGCACCGTAATCCCGGCGATTAAAACCGCCTGTATGAATCGTTTTCTTCCCGACATGATCTGTCCCCTTTTATATTCTTCATGTTTCCTCAGCCGCACGCGGAAAGGCAGGCAAAGCCCTGGCTGCAGAGCATCTCCTCCGTCTCATCCATTTCTTCCGCGTTCAGAATCAGAATCGGCTTCTCCCCATTGTTTCCGAAAGAAGAATAAAAATAATTGATATTAACATTCCCATCCTGCACTGCCTGCAGAATTGCTTCCATATCGCGCTGCACCTCCTGCGCTTCCATCGCAATGGCAATCACTTCGCATTCCTTCACGACAAAGCCCGCCTTCGCAAGCTCCAGAAGCGCCGCATCCGGCTGATTCACAATCATGCGCACAATACCGAATTCCGGCGAGTCAACCGTAGAAAAACCGCAGACACGGATATTATTCTCGCGCAAAACCGTCGTCATCCGCCATATCACGCCCTTTTTGTTTTCCACAAACGCTACTATCTGTCTGATCATCCAAACTTCCCCTTTTCTCATCTGTAAGATAAACGGCGCAGACAGCTTCAGCTGTCAAATCTCCTTATGTGCCTGTGCGTCTTTATTCGAGCATCGGCGTTCAGCCGCTGCTCGCGCGCCAGGCGCAGACAGCTTCAGCTGTCAGATTTCCTTGTGCGCCTGTGCGCATATTATACACGGCAATTTTCCAATATGCAAGTGATAGTTGAAGGGGCGCCGCTGCCTTTTATTTTCTATTTTTTTCTTAAGGTTGCCAGACTTTGCTTTACTTTTCGACAATTTTTTTTATACTGAAATCTATATAACGTAAAAATAAGGGGGGATTCTTTTGTATGCCAGAAGATTCATATC
>JAJPXX010000135.1 GCA_021205225.1 Lachnospiraceae bacterium | reverse complement strand
ATCACAGAAGCTCCTGCATAGAAACGCTAACTTTGCAGACTTTTTTCATCTCCCGCAAAGCATACGGAAACATTTTTCCCTATTTGGGGTAGATTTTTATTTTTTGTATGTTATAATACACTTGTAACAAAATTCCTACAGACCTAATCATATATAATTCCGTACAGTGAAGCAGGGAATCCTTTTGTCATTCACTATACAGCATGACAAGTCTGCAAACAATCAGCGAAAAAGAAAGGAAGAGATAATATGGATACTTTAAAAGCTGAGAAAAGAGACATGTCGGTAAAAGCAAAAAAGCTTCGTCGGGAGGGTTATGTAACCGGTAATATATTTGGCCGGGAAATCGAAGGCTCTATTCCCATCCAGATGGACAAACAGGACGCGGAGCGTGTATTCCGGGAAAAGAAAAAAGGCAGCCAGCTCTATCTGGATATTGATGGGCAATTAATGGATGTATTGATTAAGGAGCTCCATTACAATTCCATGAAAAATCAATATGAAGAAGTGGATTTTCAGGCGCTTGTGAGCAGTGAAAAGGTTCATTCTGTCGCAGAAGTAGTCCTTCTGAACCACGATAAGATTCAGACGGGAATTCTCCAGCTTGCACTCGAGGAAATTCCGTACCGGGCGCTTCCATCCGCATTGGTAGAAAAAGCAGAAATTGACGTCGGCGAAATGCGGCCTGGAGACTCTGTCAAAGTCGGCGACCTTGCGATCGCATCCAATCCGGATATTGAACTGGATATAAATCCGGATACGGTAATTGTTCTCGTTTCGGAGCCGCATACATCTGCGGTAACAGAAAACGATTCCGCTTCAGAGGAATAAGTATAAAGCCTCATGACGGCGGCTGTTATCACAATCCCATCCATAATATGCAGTATACGCCTGGCGGCTCTCTCTGCCGTCAGGCTCTTTCTATTCTTTCACCAGTTACAGCACGACAGTTACAGGTCACACCACAGCCAAAGTCCCCCTTAAATTTTTACTGTCCATTCTCCGAAGGATATGCTATACTTCTTCTTAAAGAAAGAGAAGGTGACGTTATGCCAAAACAATATCATTTTTACGGCTGGGAAAATGCAGCAGTCCCTGCAGTTACGGATCAGTACGCAGGCATCCGGACGCCGCAGGATTTGTATGACGCATTATCAAAGCTCTGGTGCGCAGACACCTGCGCGCCCAGAATGCGTTCAGACTGGACGCGGGAAAACAAAACGCTGGGACAGTGTTCCATCACCGCATTTCTGGCGCAAGACATTTTCGGCGGTGAGGTCTGCGGAATTCTGCGGCCAGGCGGCAACTATCATTGCTATAACGTGGTCGGGGACTGCATCTTTGATCTGACCAGCGAGCAGTTCGGAGACGAGGCGCTGGATTATTCTGACAATCCCAGACAGTCGAGAAAGATTCATTTTGCCAAAGAGGAAAAGCGGCTGCGTTATGAAAAGCTGAAAGCAGATCTACAGGCATTCTGTAAAAAACAGCGGCCCATCCAAGAGAGATGATATCTTCGAAGGGTCATCAATCGGTTTTCAGATGTAATTCACTGCAAGCGAAACGGATAATTCTCTCGGTTCGGCGCTGCCGCTCTTACTGTATCCGAGTGCAGCTGCTGATACCGGCCGAAAGCCCTCCGGAATTCCCATCTTCGCACACAGGTCTGCATTCTTTGCCAGAGCCTGTATACCTCCCCAGAGATAAATATTATCTACACCTGCATCCGTTGCAGCAATCAGCATATTCTCAATCACACACGCAGCGTTCGCGTATTCAATCCCCGGTGCCATCTGTTTTTCCGAAGCGGAAACAATAATCACGGCAGGTGCGCCATAGAAGAAATCCCTGGGCTCCATTTTCATGGCAGCGGCGGTGGACTGATTGATCTCGTTTAAGATCTCTTTGTTCCGGCATACTGTCAGATGAAGAGAGTCCCTCTTATTCGCGCCAATCGGAGCCTGGCAGCCTGCCTTTACAATCGTATCGACAACTTCCTCCAGAACTGCCTTATCCGGGTCAAAATCCCGTGTTGATTTTCTTTTCGCAATCGCTTCTAAAGTCTGCATTATCATTACCCCCTAGTAATTTAAACAGCTACATTAATTATTTCAAAATCCCATACTGGCTGTCATCCACGGCTTCAAGTCATTCATTAGAACCATTTTCTCCCGGCACCTCGACCGCCAGATGAGAGAACCAGCTGTCCGGCGCAGCGCCGTGCCAGTGCTTTACACCAACCGGAATGTTGATGCAGTCTCTCGGCTTCATCTCCACAACGTCTTTACCCCACTCCTGATAATATCCTCGTCCGGCCACGCAGAGCAAAATCTGTCCGCCGCCTTTGTCAGCATGATGAATATGCCAGTTGTTGCGGCATCCTGGCTCAAAGGTCACGTTGAAAATGCCAACCTGACTGGTGGATACCGGTGCAAGGTAGCTCTGGCCGATAAAGTATTGTGCAAATGCGTCATTAGGCGCGCCAATCGGGAATACCATCTCCGCCGCATGCGCTGCTTTTGCGTCTGTAACGACTCCTTCCTCTGCCCACACTTCTTTTGCCATATTGAATACTGCCCAGCCCTTCGGCCAGCCTGCGTAAAAGGCAACATGAGTAATAATTGCCGCAATTTCTTTTCTGGTTACGCCTGCTTTCTTTGCGTTTTCCAGATGATACTTTAAAGAAGAATCCGTAACACCGGACGACATCAGTGCCACCACGGTAATGATACAGCGGGTCTTGTGATCGATGTCCTGATTATTCCATACCGCGCCGAAGAGAATATTATCCATGTGGTATCCGAGATTGATACAAAAATACCGCCTGGAATAGTGTAAAACAGGGCAAAATACGGGCTTTTAGCGGTGACTCCGCGAGAGCCGATTTTCACCTGCCTGCGATTTTTCGCTCTTGTAGTAGAGTCCGCTCCGAATGCAACCTTCCGATGAGAATAATTGAAAAGTATGAAACCATCGGACGGCTCGGAAAGGGAATAATTATAAGGTATCCAGCTGATCGTTCAATAGCTTTTTCAAATCCTCTTTGCTCGGAAGCACGGTTTCATATTTACTCGCAAAAATCTGCTTGTTATCTTCCGGAAGAGTCATCTCCACAACGGCATCATTTTTGTCTTTACAAAGAACAATGCCTATAGTCGGATTCTCCTCCAGCAGTTTTACCATGCGGTCATAGTAATTAACGTACATCTGCATCTGACCAATGTCCTGATGTTTCAACTGGCCAATCTTCAAGTCAAAAAGTACAAAGCAACGCAGAATACGATTAAAAAACACAAGATCGACTCGGAAGTGCTCCTCGTTGAATGTGAAGCGCACCTGCCGTCCAATAAAAGCGAAGCCGGTTCCCAACTCCAGAAGAAACTGCTGCAGATGGTCGATAATCTTTGTTTCCAATTCTGACTCAGAATACTCTGGTAGTTCCGGAAGACCGAGGAATTCCAGCACATAAGGATCTTTAATCGCATCCGACGGCTTCTCTATTACCTGGCCTTCTGTGGCAAGTCTGGCAACCTCGTCCTTGTCACGGCTCAAAGCCAACCGTTCATACAGGGCACTATCAAACTGGCGGTTCAGTTCTGCAAGGCTCCATTCATTTTTTGCCGCCTCGATTTCATAAAAATGCCGCTCGTCCACATTCGAAATGCGCATGAGTTTCAGATAATGCGACCAACTCAGGTAGAACTTTCTTCCTGTACTGACCGCAGGCAGATTTTTGAATTGGCTAAACGGTGTTTCGCCAATCTGGTCTTCAGAATACACGCGATAGAACTGCCGGATATTTTTCAGGTTCCCGACAGAATAGCCTTTGCCAAAATTTTTTGTCAGGTACTCAGACAGCCCTTTAATCAGCTGTTTCCCATAGGCAGCTCTGTCCTCACCAGCTTGTTCCTCTTCGTAAATCATGCGACCGATTTCGAAGTAGGTGTACACCATTGAGATATTTACTGCCGTCTTTGCCTGCTTTCTCGCATTCTCCAACAGGTCAGATATCTCTTTCAAAAATTTTTCATTCATATCTGTCATAAAGTCTCCTCCAAATTGGCTAAACAGTGTTTAGCCAATTCAATCACTATCAGCCACCGTGTTTTCTTCCAGCAGTTTTTTTAATGCGACCACATCCGATTGTGAATCTACAATATGCATTTTCGTATGGCAATTTGGACATAGCGCAAAGCTCCTTTCCGGAAGGATAGCAGTCCATAATCTTTGAATCTCCCAGCGAATTACCCCTCAATCTGCTTCAAAGACATTCCTTCTTCATCATGCCACAGTGCATTGCCGCTCAATGATGCTCCGCCAATAAATCCCGCTGCGGCACTGGCGCTTGTCATAAGAATATCCGCTGTCAATTCGTATGTGTCACTTATCTTGTCAGCATATTTCTGACGAGCCTTCAGCACATTTTCCGGGCAACTCTTTGTTGTCGCCGGATTAATGGTGCTACCTTTGAGAATTACGAAACCATCGCTCGTCCTTTTTCCAGTAGCATGACCCTTTTTATAATCCATATGAAGCAGATGTTCATCTTTCTCCACCTCGGATGTCTGTGACATAAGCGGTTCAAAAACCTTGTGTCCAAGCGCACCCATCACTATTTTAGCATAGTCGATGAACTCCTCCAACTCACTTTCTGTCTCCTCGGTGATATTGCCGGGATTGGGATCATTCCCGTTCCTCACCTGGTACCCGAGTTTGCCACTTCGTTGATTAGATAATAGAAATTTTTTCCTTATTTTGCAAGGTTTTCCTTGCTTTTTTATGTCGTTTTGGTATAATATATTAGTAGGTCTATAGGTCTAGCGAGGTGATGTTATGTATGTTGAATGCTTTACCAATAATGCCAAACCGTATCTCCGGCTGGTCAAGTCCGTTCGTGTTGTCAACCAGTCTGGTAATAAAATTCCCCAGAAACAGGTGGTTCTCAATATTGGACCGCTTTCACGTTTTGATGATGGCCAGCCTGATTACGTCGGGCGCCTGAAAAAATCTTTCAAGGCCGGCAATCCTCTCATCCCATCCCTCAAACCGTACTGTTCTCAGGAAACCTCCCCTGAAACCTATCGGTTTTCGATTAAGGAAGGCAGCCCGGACTGCTTTGGCCATCCAAAGCTTTTTTCCTGTATCCTTCTTGAACGTATCCTTGAAGAATTGGGCCTTAATACTTTCTTTTCTTCTTATAAAGGCTTTACAAAACTGGAATACGATGTCTACGGCTTTGCCAAGCTCCTTGTATTTGGCAGGATACTGAACCCTGCTTCCAAGTCCGCCACTGTCCGCCAAAATGATGATTACTATGAGCCAATCCTGAAGGAAGGCTTTAATCCGGATAATGTTTTTGATACCCTGGACTTTATATATGAAAACATGGACAGGATTATCCGCCGTATGAATACGAACCTGGTTAAGAAGGGCCGCCGCTCACCGGAGATTATTTATTATGATGTAACCAACTTCTATTTCGAAATCGAAGAACCCGATGACGATATCTTAGATGAAGAAGGCAATGTAATAGAAAAAGGCCAGCGAAAAATGGGTGTCTGCAAGGAAGAACGAAAACTCCCGATCGTCCAGATGGGGCTGTTTATAGATGACGATGGAATCCCAATCGCGATCGGGTCCTTCCCCGGAAACACCCTTGACCACCTGACCCTGCGCCCGGCATTAAAAAGAAGCATCGACAACCTGGATTTTTCCCGCTTTATCCTCATCGCTGACTGGGGGATCTGCAACTACATGAACCTTCTCCATGTTTTGGATGCCGGGAACGGCTACATTGTATCCAAAAGCCTGCTTAAGAGCACACAAAAAGAACAGGAATGGACTTACTCTGATGATGGATACATAAAGAAAAGTGAAGATTTCAATTATAAATCGAGGATCATGAAACGCACGGTAAAGGATGAAAACGGGAATTCCCGCACCATCGAGGAAAAAGTCGTCGTTTACTGGAGCCGTAAATTCCAGGCAAGAAGTGAGCGTGAGAACAAAAAGTTCCTGGATTTCCTGGAAAAGCTGGAAGAATCACCTGAAAATTTCCGAATTACGGCACTGCAGTCAAAAAGCCTCCGAAAATTTATGAAGAAAGAGTATGTGAATAAAAAGACCGGGGAAGCCATCAATTCTTCCGATATCAAAGCGTTTGTGGATTTTGACAAAGTAGCAGAGTACCGGAAAAGCATGGGATACTACCAGATCATAACATCCGAGCTGACAATGGAGCCTTTGGAAGTGATTGATAAATACCATGGCCTGACTCAGATCGAGGATCAGTTCCATGCCATGAAAAGCGACCTGGAAACACGGCCAATCTACGTACGCACCCCGGAGCACGTAACCGCACATCTGCTGACCTGTATGATCGCACTGGTAGTTCTGCGGATCATCCAGAAAAGGCTCACAGATTCTGGTACTGTCAAAGTGAGCGAAGATGCGTACTGGAGTTACGGACTTAGTGTGGAAAGAATACAGGCTGCACTAAATAAATGGAAGGTAGACAAACTGCCCGGTGATCTTTATCGTTTTATGGATGCAGACGATCCCGATCTGCTGCTGATTCTTCATGCCTTCGGCATTGAGATCCCGCCAAAGCTTTACCGAAGGGCTGACCTGAAATCGATAAAAACCGGAATAAAGATTTTCAAATAGGTACATGAAGGTAGGTACATAATCTCAAAAATCTTAAATGCAGTAAATACAGGGGAAACCGCGTATTTGCAAGGAAGAGGAGTCGTATTCGGCTCCTCTTTCAATCTCTCCAAGTGGCAAACTCGGGTTATACCATGCCCTATGGACTTGTTTATGCAAATGAGCCTATCCCCGCAGCAAAAAAATTTATAAAGTCGGTATCAGAATTAAAAAAAATGAGCTCGCCAATATATTCCTCAAGGACTGAGAATGCCCTAAGTTGAAATTTTTTGTGCGGCATTGGCGAAGTGTTTTTCATCGTTATGCTCGTAAAAATATTGCCAGAGCTTTAGAAATATACAGGTCATGAAAATGCATAATGCCCATCAGGGAGGAGATTTTAATTTCCCTGATGGGCACTATTCTGCTCAAACTGTCTGCTTTTCATCAAATTTTCTCTGCCCAGGCCTTAAGCTCTGCTGCACCGGCATTGGCAGCGAAACGCCTGCCTTCCTTTAAAACAGCACCTTTACAGGACGCCTTCAGTTCTTCATTTGTCCGTCCCATTCCACTGCTGCCTGATGTCGCAAAGGGGATAATTTCTTTTCCAGCCAGATTATACTGCTCCAAAAACGTGTTGATGATAGTTGGAGCGACATACCACCATATCGGGAAACCGATGTAAATAATGTTGTAATCGTCTATATTCTCCATGCGGTTTGCTATCTGTGGACGGAAAGACTTATCATTCATCTCCTCGCTGCTTCGGCTGTTTTTATTCGTCCAGTCTAAGTCTTCTTTTGTATAAGGAACCTCTGGCTGGATTTCATGCAGGTCTGCACCGATTGCATCTGCCAGTCGTTTTGCCAGAGCAGCGGTCACTCCGCTTGCAGAAAAATATGCCACTAATGCTTTCTTTGCCATAGTAAATGTCCTCACATTCTATCGTTATTTCAAAATCCCATACTGGCTGTCATCCACGGCTTCGAGCCATTCATTAAAACCATTTTCTCCCGGCACCTCGACCGCCAGATGAGAGAACCAGCTGTCCGGAGCAGCACCGTGCCAATGCTTTACGCCAACCGGAATGTTGATGCAGTCTCCCGGCTTCATCTCCACAGCTTCTTTTCCCCATTCCTGATAATAACCGCGACCGGCCACGCAGATTAAAATCTGTCCACCGCCTTTATCAGCGTGATGAACATGCCAATTGTTGCGGCATCCTGGCTCAAAGGTCACGTTGAAAATGCCAACCTGACTGGTGGATACCGGTGCAAGGTAGCTCTGGCCGATAAAGTATTGTGCAAATGCGTCATTAGGCGCGCCAATCGGGAATACCATCTCCGCCGCATGCGCTGCTTTTGCGTCTGTAACGACTCCTTCCTCTGCCCACACTTCTTTTGCCATATTGAATACTGCCCAGCCCTTCGGCCAGCCTGCGTAAAAGGCAACATGAGTAATAATTGCCGCAATTTCTTTTCTGGTTACGCCTGCTTTCTTTGCGTTTTCCAGATGATACTTTAAAGAAGAATCCGTAACACCGGACGACATCAGTGCCACCACGGTAATGATACAGCGGGTCTTGTGATCGATGTCCTGATTATTCCATACCTCACCGAAGAGAATGTTATCATTCAGGTTCGCGAACTCCGGTGCAAATTTCCCAAGGGCATCCCGCCCTGCCGTCTGTACTATTTTCTCCATATGCAAATGCCTCCAATCTGATACAGGAAGTGCCATAAATCAAAAACAGAATCTGTTTGACACTTCGCTCTTCATGTGATATCATCATTCTAATACCTGAACCTGACTTTAGGTCAATACCCTATTTGAAAATTTTCTGCGAATTGGAGGTTATAGCTTTTATGTATACAATTGGCCAAGTGTCGAAGATATTTGACTTGCCTATTTCTACTCTTCGCTATTATGATAAAGAAGGACTATTTCCAAATCTGCAGCGCACTTCCGGTATAAGGAAATTCTCAGACAGAGAAATTGAAACTCTGCGTGTGATAGAATGCCTGAAGAAATCCGGTCTGGAGATTAAGGACATCAAGCAATATATGGAATGGTGCGAACAAGGGAACGAGACCTATCAGCAACGAAAAGAATTATTTGAAAAACAAATAGACTCTGTCGAGTCGGAAATGGAAAAAATGAAAGGCGTTCTTGCGCTTCTTAAGTATAAATGCTGGTATTATGAGCAGGCCATTCAGGACGGAAATGAGGATCGGCTGAAAGCAATGAAGCCGGAAGATATGCCGGAAGAAATCAGGGCCGTATATGAGAATGCGCATAAATGAACTACCCCGCAGCAGAGCTGCGGGGTAGTTCATTGAATTATTTGATGAGCTGAATAATCTTGAATGACAATTCCAATTCACGCATTTCTTTGCAAGAGAAAGAGTATGGTGATTTTATGCGTTGCGTATTAATCGCTGTGGCTTCATACAAAAAGGTTTTGAAGTGCGGTAAACAAAAGCTTAAAAACGGTCAGAAAAGGAACAAAAGATGATAAGATTAGAAGAAGTTTCACCTGAAAACTGGCGATATGACTTGAGAGTGGAAGATTCACAAAAAAACTACGTGTCTGACGGTATGAGACTATTAGCCAGAGCTTACGCATATCGAAATTATAACAGCGTGGCTTTGGTTATTTTCAATGATGATACACCCGTGGGCATGGCATTATATTATGATATTCGGGAAGCTTATGACTTTAGCCAGCTGTTTATTGACCGGAATTATCAGCACATGGGATACGGAGAAGACGCTGCCAGACAGATTATCGAAAGGATGAAGGCAGAACACCGATATGGGAAAATACAACTCTGCTATATCGAAGGCAATGAAGCGGCGCTTTCCTTATACAGTAAGCTCGGATTTACGCATACGGGAGAAAGAGACGGGAATGAAATTGTAATGGAACTCTGTATTTAAAAAGAAACCGGAATATATGAGGAGAAAGCGACTGAGGTGTTTGAAACAGCAGATTTATTGATAGATAAAGCAAAATTTCCAGATTGGGCAGCGATGTACAGGAATGTCTGGTCTCATCCTGAGAGCGCACAGTATATGCTGTGGAGCATCACGACAAGTGAAGAAGCTGCCAGAGTCCGTATGCAAAAGACAATAGAATTTCAAAAAACACATAACACATATACCGTTTATGATAAAAGGACTGGAGATGCCATAGGTTTTGCAGGTTTTGAGCAGATATCGCCATATACATATGAAGAGACAGGCATCTGCCTCGGACCAGAATTTACCGGAAAAGGATATGGGAAACAGATTCTTGAATGCCTGATCCGATACTGTAAGGAAGATTTAGGTGCAAAGGTATTTATCTATTCTACAAGAGAAGCAAATGAGGCATCAAAGAGGCTCGCCTGTTCCCTTGGATTTCAGATGATCGGGAGTGAGGAAAAGATAGACAGGCGTAATGATCAGCCTTATGTTCTGCAAAAATATATCTTAAAACTATAATTGTATGGCCGGTCATTAATATTGTCATCGCGTTCGAAACCATGCTTGCAGCCAGTGGAAAAGCTCTGAAGGAGAAGGAATCAGAAAAAGTTCTTCCCAAGCTTGTTACTCCCAACCTTTCTGCTAATATGATAGGTGACTATCACAGCGCAAGACCGATACTGGAAACAGACAAGTTGGCTGGTAATACACACTGTTGTATGGGACTCGTAACAAATTTTAGGCAGACTCCATATTATTCCCCAAACAGCGTGCTGGCCACCGATATTCGCGAAGTCACAGGTGATCGGGTTAGAATCGTTGCTACATATCGCAAATATGCAAAAGAAAAACAACATTTCGAATTAGTATATGTTGCAAAAAAAGCAGACTGGCTCAAAATCAACTTACCAGCTGAGTTTCCGGCATATTGCCATTGCAGATGCCGGTTTTCACCACGTACAGGTTACAGTTGCTCTAATACCTTTCCAATATCATTATTAATGCAGATGGATTTCGTTCGTATTTCATCCGGGGCATAGGCTTCATTCAGGTTGATACAGGCATATGTCACGTCCGGCCACTCGTGAACCATTCGCCAGAAACTGAATTTTACTATGCCAGGCGTATTCATTCCTGTTCCCAGTTCAAGAAACAGTGTTTTCACATTCTGGTGGCGGCGAAGGAACAGAGAATAACGTTCTGATGCATTATGCCACCCCTCGTCCTCGACAAACGTATCATCACAGCGCAGATTCATCGTCATTGGCTTACCGCAGATTGGGCAATGAGGAACCAGTTCTGAAGGAA
>JAJPXX010000196.1 GCA_021205225.1 Lachnospiraceae bacterium | reverse complement strand
CTTATTCAGGCTCCTGACTTTGAGCCCCTGACTTAGAACTTTCCTAAGCTATTTTTGCAACTCAGAATGGTATTTTGAATTCTATTTTGCAGAGTATCAATCTGATTGACAAACCCATCAAGTGGCTGACCAGTCAGAATGTTGTGATGGCGGCAGTGACCATACTGGCAGTGTGGGGTGGATTTGGAAATTATATGCTCTATTTTATTACCGGCATGACCAGCATTCCTGAAGATGTTTATGAGAGTGCGAAGATTGACGGGGCGAATGGGGTGCAAACCTTCTTTCATATTACACTTCCCATGCTTGCCCCGGTTATGAAGGTTGTCCTGATGTTGGCGATCACAGGAGCATTTAAAGATTATGAGTCGATTTTGGTTCTGACAAACGGAGGTCCGGGCAATCGTTCCAATGTCATGTTCCTGTATATTTATAACCTGATTTTCCCGTCTTCCGGAAATACGAATCCGCAGATCGGATACGGAGCACTGCTCAGTGTTGTAGCGGCTGTTATTGTCGGAGGTGTGACAGGTATTTATCTTCTTGTTTCCAAAAAGCTGGATGATGTAGTGTAAGGAGAGATGAATCATGGAAAAAACAAGAGCTGTATATTCTACAAGGACAAAAATTGTCCGCTTTATTATATGGCTGTTTCTGGCCTTCGTAGCGTTATTGGTACTTTTTCCGGTTATTTATATTATTTTAGGCTCTTTTAAGGAAAATAAAGAATTGCTGACAGGCGGTTCTAATATTTTCCCGACGAAGTGGATCCTGACGAATTACATAGAGGCGTGGCAGCAGGCGAATTTTGCAGCTTATACTCTTAACAGTATAAGACTTAGCGTTGGTGTCATGGTTTGTTCCTTACTTATTTCTACAATGGCAGGATATGTGTTTGCCAGAAAAGACTTCCGAGGAAAGGAACTTCTCTATTATATATTTGTAATGTTTATGTTTATCAATGTCGGATCGGTATCTCTTCGTCCGTTGTTTGAACTTGCAGTAAATCTGAAAGTGAATACGAATTACTCTACGATTATCCTGATTTCAACAGGCTGTGGTCAGGCAACCTATATCTTCCTTTGCCGGGGATTTGTGAATTCTGTTCCAAAGGAACTGGATGAGGCAGCGAAAATAGATGGGTGTACGTTTTTCCAGATTTATTACAAAATTGTCCTGCCCATGCTGAAACCAGTTATGGCAACGATTGCAATTCTGTCTTTCAGACAGGGCTGGAATGAGTATATCATGCCGTTGGTATTTACGATGTCTAATGATTCTATGCGTCCATTGACCGTAGGGATAAATATGTTGAAGAATTCTGGGGACGGAGCCGCGGCATGGAATATTATGTTTGCCGGCGCTACGATAGCGATCATTCCAATTCTGGTCGTTTACTGCTGTTTCAGCCGCTATTTTATGGGTGGTCTGACTACTGGTGCGGTAAAGGCTTAAAGAATAAAACATATCCGACGGAACCTTATCAAAAGGCGGAAGGCTCTTATAAAGTACAGAACGCCTATGCTTGAAGTCAACGCCTGTAATTGTTTTTTGTTATTACAGTTACAGGCGTTATCTGTTTCCAAAAAAAATAAAAGATATTTTTGCAACTTTGTAACTGTGAAGAAATTAAAAAGTAACAAATATACCTGTATATAACAAGAGAACGGAAATAATTATGGAAAAAAATATACACGATTATGATTATCCAACCTACCCGCAGCTCGGGAAAATATATCCGGGCGATTATTATGAAAATATTCCTTACCAGGATTATATTGATCAAAACCAGACTCTGCCATCCGGAGAATCCGTCTTTGACATCAGAGAATTTGGGGCGTTGCCGGAGCGTGGTTTTTTGAATACGGAAGCATTTCATCTTGCCGCGAAAGCCTGTGAAGAGGCCGGCGGCGGGACGATCCTTGTCGCCGGAGGTTCCTACCGGATGGGGACGGTCTGGATTCCGTCGAATACAACGTTGTTTATCGCTTCTGATTCGGAAATCGAAGCTTCCAGGAACGCAGATTTGCTGCTGGCGGTGAATCCGGATGGGCTTCAGAATTATGGCATGGAATCTTCGGAAGGGGCATTTGTGAGAGTCCGGGATGCTGAGAATGTGCGAATCACCGGCGGTGGGCGGATCAGCGGGAGCGGCGAATGGTATGTCCACGAACCACGCGAGCTTCCGGCGCTGGAACCATTTCCGGTCACAAGGCTGCCGAGACGGGATCAGGCAGCGGAAATTAACGTTGTGCCGGGAACCATACGCTATTATTATCGTCAGCGCATTCGCTATGCGGAGGATAAATATAGCGAAGGGAAAGAAAATCTTCGCAGGCCATCTTATATGGTATGGATTCAGAACAGCAGTCATGTCCGGCTGGATAATATTATCCTGCATGATTCCATGACCTGGACGCTGCATGCAGATTGCTGCAGGGATGTAGAAATTCAGAATCTTGTGATTGACGACAATCGCCATGTTGCAAATACGGACGGGATTGATATCACAGGCTGCCAGGATGTCCGGATTGAGCACTGCTTCATTTCCTGTGCGGATGATGGAATCTGTCTGAAAAATCCGCAGCATACCAATCGAACGCTTGAACGGGTATATGTGAAAGACTGCGTTGTTCTTTCCGTAATGAATGCGTTTAAGATTGGTACTGGAACAAAGCATGATATCAGAGATATACTGGTAGAAGACTGCATTTTCTGTATGCCAGATATTTATCCCGGCTCTGTTTCCGGAATTTCCCTGGAATCCTGTGACGGAACGAATCTGAGTCATGTCACAATCCGGAATATCACGATGGACAAGGTTGCTTGTCCGTTGTATATTGTCTTAAATATGAGAAACGAGAACAGGGAACCATATACGGATGAGGTTGGAAAGAACAGCTACTGGGGAGGCAGCATTGATCAGGTCTGCATTGAGAATATTCATGCGGCTGATGCGGAATTGCCCAGTATTCTTACCGGTTTTGTTGCGTATAAGAAGGATGGAACAAAAGTACGGCAGGCGATTCATAATATAACAATTTATGGTTTTTATGACATGTATCGAGATAAATTCCGGATGAATTCACAGAATTTCTGACGGATTATCCGGAAAGCAATGCGCATGGAGATGTAGATGCGTATGGGATTTGGGCACGCCATGTGGATAATCTGGTGATGAAGGAAATATGCGTGAAACCGAGAAGCAGTAATACGCGAGAGATGATTCGCCTGTATGATTGTAAAACGCAAGAATAAGCAGGTGACAACAGACTTACTGCATGAAGGAAGGATGAAAAATGAGAGGATGGCAGTTAGACAGGAATGGTTTCGTGGCGAATTATATGTTGGCCGGACCTGATATCCGGGAATATGAAACCAGCACCCGCATTCCCAATCAGCTGGAACTGGAGGGAGCACTGCGCAGGGAAATTGTCACGCCGAAAAGGCCAACTGCGGATGTGAATATTAAACTGGGTAAAGAAGCTGAAAATGGAAGAAGATGGCAGGTCTGGTATTCTCGTGGGAATTGTTTTATTGATGTATCGGCTTTTTATTCGACGCTTCAAAAGATTACCCTGGAGGCAGCGACCGTTCTCTGTGTACCGGAGGATATGACGGTGGAGGCAGTTATCTGGACATATATGTCGGTTGGCCTGTACTGCAATGGAAGTCTTGTTGGAAGACAGGAGAATCCGGTGTATAAGCCGATCTGTAAAAGCTGTGTTTGGCTTCCCCTGAAAAAGGGACGCAATCTGATTTATATGAGCTGTGAGAATTTGGGCGTGCGGGACACCAGAAATATGGTCGGGCTCCAGATTATGGAAAGAAGAGAGAAAATTACAGTAGGCCTGCCGGATGAAGAGATTCAGGATACGGTGGAAAGGTTCACTTTGTTTCTTGATCAGATCCGTGCGGAGGGCGACAATGTTCTGTTTGGATGTCCGGCGCCGGAGGGTACAAAGGCACTCTTTCCACGGGAGACAGCGGATTTTGCAGAGGCACAGAAACAGCCGGAATGGAAAGATATCAGCGGACAGCGATCGATAAAAATTCCTTCGGAGTATAAAAAAACGGTCATCCGCACCTCTCTGGGAACCATACAGCTGGAGAGAATGGTAGAATTTGCGGACCGTTATCGGCCGGAGTATGCCCCAAAACCTGCATCCCGGGACGGAAATTTCCGGTATATCCTGGAACAGCTTGCCGCAGTGGACAGTGAAAACCGGGGAAAATATGGCTTTGGTATGTCGAATGTGCTGGCAAGGAAATACCTCGGGATGGAGCGCTCTTCTGACAGGGATCTGATTCTGGAAACGCTTCGTCTGATTGATCTGCGCGTAGACTGCGCCGATTTTATCCTGTGCGGACTTCTCCGCTATATGCATAATTATGAGACGGATGAGGAGCTCCTAGCAAAGACAAAAGAGGTGCTGCTGCGTTTCAGATACTGGATGACGATGGACGGCGCGGACGCTATGTGCTTCTGGAGCGAGAATCACTCTCTGATGTTTTATGCCTGTGCGATGGATGTGGGACAGATGTATCCGAAGGATTATTTTGTGCGTGCGGGGATGACGGGGACAGAGCTTCATGAATATGGAAGAAAAAAGGTTCTGGATTGGCTTACGGACGTGGAAACCTATGGTTTTGAGGAATTTTTAAGTTCCGTTTATATGTGCGTGACGTTTGGCGCGCTTCTTAATGTCATTGATTATTCAGAAGAAGAGATATCCCGGCGGGCAGCTGCTGTGACGGATCATATGCTGGAACAGCTGGCGCTGCAGACCTTTCAGGGTACCGTGATCGCACCGATGGGGAGAGTCTACAGAGGCGTGATTTATCCATTTGCGGAAGGCACGCAGTCCATGATTTATCTGGCGGATCCGTCTGCGCCTTTTGTGAGCGGAGAGGGCTGGCTTGCTTTCCTGGCGACCAGCCGTTATCGCCTGCCAGAGGGACTGGCTGAAAAAATGCGTGAAAAGATCCGAACTTCATACACGACAGGTAATGCAACGGTTGTCCTGGAGAAGAACGAGGATTATTGTCTGACCAGTGTGTGTTCGGCAGGAGGAAATTCCCACAGGCGGTGGGAAAATATGATTGCCCGGGATAATAAAGAGCCGAATGCAGCAGATACGGATACCCATGAATATAACAAATCTCTGAATGAATGTTTTCACGGAACGACAGATTTTGGCCCGGGTGTGTATGGATATCAGCAGCATTTGTGGCTTGCGGCATTGGACGAACAGGCGGTGCTTTTTGTGAACCATCCCGGTTCCTCTTCAGAGAGCACAGGACTCCGCCCGGGATACTGGTATGGCAACGGCGTGATGCCTGCGCTTCGCCAGGAAGAAGGAATGCTGGGAGCTGTCTATCACATTGGAGAGGAGCATCCGATCCGGTTTACACATGTGTATTGTCCTGCCAGCCGGTTTGATGAGAAAAGAATGGAAGGACAATGGCTGTTCCTTCGTAAAGGAAAAGGATACCTGGCGCTCTGGTGCAGCGGAAAGATGGAGCCGTACGACGACTGGATATTCGGGTGTGAGCTTCGAGTGTATGAAAGCGACGCTGCATATCTGTGTGTTTGCGGCAGTGAGAAAGAGAGCGGCTCCTTCGAAGCATTTAGAGAGTATGCAATAACATTGTCGCCTGCGTTTGACCGGTTGAAAGGAATGCTGCTGGCAAAAAATTTTTCTCTGGTATATCAGTTCTATCAGGATGAAACACAGTATGTGAGCTAAAACGGCAGACACCTGCCGAATACGGAAAACACTCACGAAAGGAGAGACAACAGTATGTGGTTTCTGGATAAAAGAATACAGGTCATTTGCAACGAACTGAAACGGCTTTCGATTGTAAGCCGGGAGCCGGTTTCCCCTCTTCATTTTAAGGAAGGGCAGTATTTTACTCCCGAGGAGGCAGAAAGCGCCGATGGCAGCTATCGCAATACGATGGCCGGCCGGGTTAATCATACAGGAAATCCCCGCTATTCGACCATGAGTGGGGAGAGACGGGCGCCGGTCGAGTTCTCGGAGCCGTACCTGGCTGGCGGCTGGCGGGAGTTTCGTCCGATGGAGATGAAATGGTACGGGCCGGATCAGCATTATTGGTTCCGCGCAGATTATACCGTTCCGGAGAAATTTGCGGGAAAGACGCTCCGTTTTTTTGTGAAAACGCAGATTGAAGAGACGGATGACGGAAAAAATCCCCAGTTCCTGCTTTTTGTGAATGGAGCAGTCACACAGGGGATGGATATGAATCACCGGACGGCTCAGATGACCGACTCCGCTATACCCGGTGAAACCTGGAGGCTGGATCTGCAGGCCTATACGGGAACATTGCATGCGGAGTTTGATATGATTGCTGAGATGCTGGAGGTGGATCCACGTATTGAAAAGCTCTATTATGATCTGCAGGTTCCATTGCAGGCATTTTCCCGCATGGAAAAAGATGATCAGAATCGGATTCAGATAGAGCGGATTTTAAATGACGCGGTAAACCGAATCGATCTGCGCACCCCTTATTCTGACGCATTCTATCAGAGTGTGCAGGAAGCAGAGGAAGTGCTGGAGCGCGACCTGTATACAGGGATGGCGGGTTATGAGGATGTTGTAGCGACCTGTATCGGTCATACGCACATTGATATCGGATGGTGGTGGACCGTAGAGCAGGTTCGGGAAAAGACGGCACGGAGCTTTTCTACGGTTCTGAAACTGATGGACGAGTACCCGGACTATAAGTTTATGTCCAGTCAGCCGCAGCTGTATCAGTTTCTGAAAGAGCGTTATCCGGAGACCTATGCGCGGATTAAGGAGCGTGTGAAAGAAGGCCGATGGGAGGCAGAGGGCGGCATGTGGCTGGAGGCGGATACGAATCTGACATCCGGCGAATCTCTGGTCCGGCAGTTTTTATATGGGAAACGATTCTTTCGGGAAGAGTTTGACGTGGACTGTAAGATCCTCTGGCTTCCGGATGTGTTTGGCTATTCCGGCGCACTGCCGCAGATCATGAAAAAAAGCGGCATTGATTATTTTATGACGACTAAGCTGGCCTGGAATCAGGTTGACCGTGTGCCGTACGATACGTTTCGCTGGAGAGGAATTGACGGGAGCGAAGTTCTGACGCATCTGATCACAACAACGAATCCCGGGCAGGATCCGGAGAAGGATTTCTTTACCACTTATAATGGCGTTTTGCACCCGGATCCTATCATGGGAGGGTGGAAACGGTATCAGAACAAGGATATTAATAATGACATCCTGATTTCCTTTGGCTACGGGGACGGGGGCGGCGGCCCGACCAGAGAGATGCTGGAAACATCCCGACGGATGGAAAAGGGGATTCGCGGGATTCCGAAGGTGCGTCAGGAGACTGCACGAACCTATTTTGACGAGCTGAATGAGCGTGTAAAAGATAATCCTCGCCTGCCAGTCTGGGAGGGAGAACTGTATTTTGAGTTTCATCGCGGTACTTATACCTCAATGGCCAGGAATAAGCGCAGCAATCGGAAAAGCGAATTTCTGATGATGGATCTGGAACTGCTCACCGTGCTTTCCGGTCTGCCGACAGAAAAGGAGCGAATGGACGCATTCTGGACGAAGATTCTCCTGAACCAGTTTCATGATGTCCTTCCGGGGACTGCTATTCATGAGGTGTATGAGGTAACCAGGCAGGAATACCAGTGGCTCACGGAGGAAGCTGGTGAAATGCTGGAGCATCGCCTTGCCGCGGTGGCGGGAACAGGGGATGCTGTGACGCTGTTTAATACGCTGAGTTTTGCGCGTTATGATGTGGTTCGGCTGCCATTAGCGGAAAATACGGATTCGGGTATGACAGGATTGGCTCTTCAGGATGAGGAAGGTGCCCTTTACCCGATGCAGAGGATTGGAAATGAGCAATTGGCATACGTGAAAAATCTGCCGTCCAAGGGTTTCTGCTCTTACCGGATTGCCAGGACCGGGACTGGTGCGCAGCCGAAGCTGCCATTTACGCTGCGAGGTAATTGCCTGGAAACACCGTTTTACTTGATCCGTTTGGATAATACCGGCTGCTTTGCTTCCATTTATGATAAAGAGAATGATCGGGAAGTGCTTCAGGAAGGGAAGCCGGGCAATCTTTTCCGGATGTATGAGGATAAACCGAATCGTTATGATAACTGGGACATTGATATTTATTACACGGAAAAGAGCTGGGATGTGACAGGACTGACCTATATGGAATGGATTTCCATCGGTCCCGTGTGTGCCGTGCTGGAAATCGAACGTCCAATCAGTAATTCTCTGATCCGGCAGAAGATATATTTCTATGCTGACATACGTAGAATTGATTTTGAAACCTGGGTAGACTGGAAAGATCATCAGCATCTGCTGAAGGTGCATTTTCCTCTGGCGGTACATACCGATGAAGCGACGTTTGATATTCAATTTGGCAATCTTACCCGGAAGGTGCATACGAATACCAGTTGGGACATGGCCCGTTTCGAATCCTGTGGTCAGAAATGGATCGATCTCTCGGAAGGACATTATGGTGTAAGCTTGCTCAATGACTGCAAATACGGACATTCTGTAAAGGACTCAGTGATCGGTCTGACGTTGATCAAGTCCGGTACGCTGCCGAATCCTGTTACAGATCAGGAGGAGCACGTGTTTACCTATTCTCTTTATCCGCATGCGGGTAATCTGCGCGAGTGCGATACCGTTCGGCAGGGTTATTGTCTGAATCTGCCGATATTGGCAAAGACGGGCAGTGCCATGAGGGCGCCAGGCTCTCTGCTTAGCGTGGATAAAAGGAATGTTATTGTGGAAACCGTAAAGACAGCGGAAGATGGAAATGGCATAATCCTGCGTGTTTATGAATATGAGAACGCGCTGACCAAAGCAACGGTAACCTTTGGTATGGCCAAAACAGTCGCGAAGGTGCAGGAGTGCAACCTGCTCGAGGAATCATGCGGTGAGCCGCTGGCGCATAGCGGAAATAGCTTTGCCTTTACCATTCGTCCTTACGAAATCAAATCATATCGGGTGCTGTTCGCTGAGAAGTAATCTGAAAAACTGTGTGGAAGTGATAACAGAACGATGGATATGAAGGAAAAAGAGCCGCTCAGGACGGCTCTTTTTTCGATAAAAATATTGCTATAACATCGACAACTGCTTCAACAATGAACGATGCTGCAACAAATCTCCATAGTACGATAGTAGAAGTAAATGGATTGCTGAGTATGATAATCGCACAGATGAGCGTTAATGCAGCACTCAGAAGCCCCCAGGTCCATTGTCCCGCTTTCAGACGTGCCATGTTCGTGGCTGACTCGATTTTTGTGAAGCCAGATACGAGCATTCCAATTCCATAGAGGATGGTCAATGCTGGGAACGTTACGATAAACCATTCCTGATCCAGGACGCAGAATAGTCCTCCGACCATTTCCAGAAGTCCTTTTGAGAGCGAACCATTTGCTGCTCCATCCAGGGGATCGCTGCGGAAATAAGAAATAATCTGTGCAATGCCGGCAACAACCAACAGGACACCAAAGATGGTAATGATTCCTGTGGTAAAGCCAATCGGTCTGATAAAAAGCAGGATTCCGATCAGAATCTCACCGATGATCTGAATAATGCCGGTTCCTTTTTCATTTCGTTTTTTCATTTTTTTCTCCCTCCTCAATGATTGCAATTCCCAAATAAAGTTGTTTAGAACAATGGAAAATAATGTATGAATCTAACCTATAGATAACTATAATAAGAAAAACATGCGAATACTATGGACAAAAAAGAAAAAATGCCAAAAAATTTAGCAAATCAGCTCAAATGTCTAAAAACAATACAAAACAGGACATTTCAGGCAATTTGTTCAGATTTCATACATTTTCCTGAAAATGACCATTGAAAGGAGCAGTGTTGGGGGATAGATTGATAATGCAAGGGAGTTGCCAGTGAAAGGCGTTTCGTAATGATCGGAGATGATGTGATATGTATTCGTTTACAAGCAATGTCCGTTTTAGTGAAACGGATGAGACGGGGCTTTTAAGCCTGGTAGGATTGATGAACTATTTACAGGATTGCTGCCTGTTCCAGTCTGAATCGTTGGGGGTTGGTCCTAAGAATCTGAAAAAACGACATCGATTATGGCTTCTGTCCGGATGGCAGATTGTAATTGACAGATATCCGGAGATGTTTGAGAAGATTACTGTAGAGACGATTCCCTATGCATTTAGCGGGTGCCTGGGGTGGCGGAATGTTCTGATACTGGATGAACGGGGGAATTGTATCGTCCGTGCAAATTCTCCATGGGTATTTGTGAATATGGATACAGGAAAACCGGAACGCCCGGATGAGGTGGAGATGGCGGCGTATCAAACTGAGGAACGGATTCCGATGGATTATGCGCCCCGGAAGATCAGGCTGCCGGAAGAAATGCAGGAGTGTGAAGCCGTTCCGGTTGTTCAGGATTACATAGACTCAAATCACCATGTCAATAATGCTCGCTATATAGAGATTGCAGTGGAATTGCTGAAAGCATGGGAATTGAAAACAGGAACTGCAGTCAGTGGCAGCAGATCTCAAAACCGGGACATATGCAGTGTGCAGGGTTTGAAACCAAAAGAACTTCGGGTAGAGTATAAAAGGCAGGCACAATTAGGTGATATTCTCTACCCAAAGATCGGTGAAGAGGGTGGCTGGAAGTATGTGGCACTGGAAAATTGGGAAGGAGCGCCCTATGCTGTTGTTGCTGTTAAACTTAAGAATTCATGACAACGGCAGAGACGGGCGAGAAATATTATGGTCGGTGTATAATCTAAAAGAAATTTTCTGGCGTCTTCGAGATTTACTTCTATAGAAGGGAAAGAGAGAACCACCTCGCCCGTCTTGCATAGAGGATAGAGGAGAGGAAGGAATACCTCTATCCGATTTAATTATATAGGAAAAGACAGGAAACA
>JAJPXX010000179.1 GCA_021205225.1 Lachnospiraceae bacterium | reverse complement strand
TAAATATCTTCGCCCTTTTTAAAATACTCCTTTTCTGAATGAATGGAGGTATAAGTTTTACATAAAATTATTTGGCTGTTATCGTATCATATAAACCTGTAAATTGCAAATGAGAATTTTGTAAAAGTTCAGAACAACTGCATAGTTATTTTGACAGACATAAAGATATAGTGTACTATATAACTATTACACTGATGCGGAGCGCCACGAGTTACTGCTTCTGTTTTTGCTGGTGCGAAACGGAAACAACGATTTATAACAGAAAGGAAATGATACCAGAGAGTGAGGCGGTACGGCTGCTGGAGAGGTATGACCAGCAGGTGTAAGGCAATGATTCAGAACATAAGAATGGAGAGTGATGGAAATGAAATACGGTAAATTCTTGCAGAAAAATGGAACGATTGGTTTTGTAGCTCCCTCCTTTGGGTGCAATATCGATCCTTATAAGACGGCGTTTGAAAACGCGCAGCGCCGATGGAAGCGGCAGGGCTATCGGCTGGATCTGGGACCAAACTGTTACGAAGGAAAGGGGGTCGGGATCAGCAATACGCCCGAACGGTGCGGGCAGGAGCTGACCGGGTACTATCTGAAAGAAGACAATGACTGCCTGATTTCCTGCGGCGGCGGGGAGCTGATGTGTGAGATCCTGGATTATGTAGACTGGAAGAGGATTGCGGAGGCGCCGGCGAAGTGGTATATGGGTTTTTCAGATAATACGAATATGACATATCTGCTGGCGACGCTCTGCGATACGGCATCCATTTATGGACCGTGCGCGCCGTCCTTTGGCATGAAGCCGCTGCATCAGTCGCTGAAGGATGCCTTTGCGATTTTGTGTGGGAAAGAGCAGAGACCGGGTGGGTGCCTGACGGAAGATATGGACGCAGCTTGGGGAGAGAATATCGTCTCAGATAGATTTGAAAAAATGGATGGTGTTCAAACCAAATTTCCTATATTTCATGTACAGGGATATTCAAAGTGGGAGATTGAGGGGAAAAAGGATGAAGAGAATCCGCTTGCGTCCTACAATCTCACGGAACGAAAGGTTTTAAAATATTATGACGGTAAGACAGCCCCTGTTTCGGGCAGCTATCCGGTTCTGTCCGGGAAAGAAATACCGGAGACGGTGGTCTCCGGCCGCTTGCTCGGCGGGTGCATGGATTGTCTGGTAAATCTGCTTGGCACCTGTTATGATCGTACAGGTGATTTTGTGGAGAAATATAAGGAAGAGGGAATTCTCTGGTTCCTGGAAGCCTGTGATTTGAATGTGTTTGGCATCCGCCGCGCGATGTGGCAGATGGAGCATGCGGGCTGGTTCCGTTATGTAAAGGGGTTCCTGATCGGGCGTCCTCTTAGCGGGCTGGAGTCGATGATGAATCTGGATCGTTATCAGGCAGTGCTTGATGTGGCTGCACGAAAGGGTGTGCCGGTGATTATGGACGCGGATCTCGGCCATCTGCCGCCGTCGATGCCGCTGGTGACCGGAAGCTACGCCACGGTACAGGTAAAAGGGAATGATATTCGGGTGGATATGGAGCTGCGGCCGTGATTTACAGCCGCGGCTCCAGATATTCCATCAGCAGATCGACACACTCTTCGACACTGCGGTCGGTGGTGTCAATCTGAATGTCCGGCTTCTGAGGTTTCTCATAGGGGCTGGTGATGCCGGTAAAATGCTCGATTTTGCCTTCGCGTGCGGCAGCATACAGACCCTTCACATCACGGCGCTCACATTCTTCGATCGGAGTATTGACATACACTTCAACGAAGCCGTCGCCGATGATTTCTTTTGCTTTCCGGCGGTCGCGGACGAATGGCGAGATGAAAGAGGTCAGGACAATGAGTCCGGCGTCGTTCATCAGCTTGGACACCTCCGCGATGCGGCGGATGTTCTCTATGCGGTCAGCCTCGGAGAAACCGAGATTTTTGTTCAGACCCAGACGGATGTTGTCGCCGTCGAGCAGCATGGTGTGCTTACCCATGGAAACCAGGCGTTTTTCCAGCGCATTGGCGAGCGTGGACTTTCCGGAGCCGGACAGGCCGGTGAACCAGATGGTGCTGGCTTTCTGGTCGAGCTGGTTTTCACGGAATTCTCTGGTGATGTCCATGGTATGCCAGGTGAGGTCGTTGCTTCGGCTGATGGACTGTGTGATCACGCCGCAGGCTGCCGTCGCGTGGCTGATGCGGTCGATCAGGATCAGGGAGCCGAGCGTTTTGTTGTGCTCGAAAAGGTCAAATACCAGGTTCGAAGATACCGAGATATCGCACTGGGTAATCTCGTTTTTATAGATTTCCTTTGCGGGTACCTCGCGGCCGGTATTCACATCGATCTTGTGACGGATGTGGAGAACCGTAGCGGGGATTTTCTGCGTACCGGATTTGAGCAGGTAGTTCTTGCCCTCGACCAGCTTGGTATCGTCCATCCACAGCAGGGTGGCGGAAAACATGGTATTGATATACAGGTCAGGATCTCTGGTCAGCACACAGCCGCGGGAGACATCAATCTCTGTGTCAAGCTGGATTGTGACCGGATGGCCGACGCTGGAGTCGTGTACGGACTGATTGCCCTCCAGAATCGCTTTTACCGTCGAAGATTCTTTGCTTGGCAATACGGTAACAGTATCTCCGACAGAGATACTGCCGCTCTCAATCTGCCCCTGGAAGCCGCGGAAGCTCCGGTTCGGACGGCAGACACGCTGCACCGGCATGGAGAACTCGGCATCGGTCGGTTTTTCACTGACATCGACGGTTTCCAGATAGCGCAGAAGCGTCGGTCCTTTGTACCAGGGCATTTTCGCGGATTTCTTTGTAATGTTGTCGCCGTTGGTGGCGGAAACCGGGATGATCTTCACACTCCGGTGATCAAACTCTGCCAGCAGGATCCGGATCTCTTTCTGAATTTTCTTAAAACGCTCCTGACTGTAATCAATCAGGTCCATTTTGTTGACCGCAAATACGACATGCTGGATACCCATCAGAGAGCAGATGCGCGTATGGCGTCTCGTCTGCGTCAGCACGCCCTGGCTGGCGTCAACCAGGATCACGGCGAGATCGGCAAAGGACGCGCCTACAGCCATATTGCGCGTGTATTCTTCGTGTCCCGGCGTGTCCGCGACAATAAAGGAGCGGCGTTCGGTCGTAAAATAACGATATGCCACATCAATGGTAATTCCCTGCTCACGCTCCGCCATCAGCCCGTCAAGGAGCAGGCTGTAGTCAATATTTCCATCATTGGAGCCGACGCGCGACTCCAGCTCAAGAGCGTCCTTCTGGTCAGCAAACAAAAGCTTCGCGTCGTAGAGCATATGCCCGATCAGGGTGGATTTCCCGTCGTCTACACTCCCGCAGGTGATGAATTTTAATAAAGAATCCATTAGAAATATCCCTCCCGCTTCCGTTTTTCCATGCTGGCCGCGCCGCCGTCCTTATCAATCACCCGGCTGGTTCGTTCCGAGGATACGGCGCTTAAGGTCTCTTCTATAATCCCGTCAATCGTATCCGCCTCGGATTCCACACCGCCGGAAAGCGGATAGCAGCCCAGTGTGCGGAACCGCACTTTTTTCATCATCGGCTTTTCGCCCGGTTTAAGGCGCATCCGGTCGTCGTCGACCATGATCAGATTGCCGTCCCGCTCAACAACAGGCCGGACCGCCGCGTAATAGAGCGGCACAATCTCAATATTTTCACGTTTGATATACTGCCAGATGTCTTTTTCCGTCCAGTTTGAGATCGGGAAAACGCGGATACTCTCGCCTTTGTTGATCTCTGTATTGAAGAGCTTCCACATTTCGGGCCGCTGGTTCTTCGGATCCCAGACGTGATCTGCGTTGCGGAAGGAAAAAATACGCTCCTTTGCGCGGCTTTTTTCTTCATCGCGGCGGCCGCCGCCAAAGGCAGCGGTAAAGCCATATTTATTGAGCGCCTGTTTGAGCGCCTGTGTTTTCATAATGTCTGTGTAGGCGGAACCGTGGTCAAAGGGATTGATTCCCTGTGCGAGTCCTTCCTGATTGATATATTCAATCATCTCAAGGTCGTATTTTTTCGCAACCCTGTCCCGGAATTCGATCATTTCCTTAAATTTCCAGGTCGTATTTACATGCAGAAACGGAAAAGGCGGTTTCTCCGGATAAAACGCCTTCAGGGCGAGATGCAGCATCACAGAGGAGTCTTTGCCGATGGAATAGAGCATGACCGGCTTCTCGCATTCAGCGACTACTTCCCGCATAATATAGATGGCTTCTGCTTCCAGCTTGTCCAGATAGTTCATATGGTTCTCCTGTGTTTACTAAATGTTACGAATTGTTAAAATCTTTGAGATTGTATCACTTTTTTTTTAACTTGCCAAGGGGTTTGCGTTTTCAATTTATTGAAGATTTTGTGTAAGGCGAGGCAAAAGATTCGAAAGGAAAACTGTTTGATGCGCAGACGGGCAGAAGGTGAAAAGGCCGCCTTCTGCCCGGCATTGCTTTTATAAAGTCTCATTTAGCGAGCATATCATTTCTTCTAACTGAGCTGGCGTACAGGTGCCAAATGTGACGAGGTTCCGCAGCGGCATGGAGAACATCATGGCGTTGTTCATCTCATCGGAGACGGCCTCTTCGGAGGCGGACGGCTCTTCTGCTTTCTCTGCTTCTTCTGGCGGCGCAAATACAGCGAGCAGCTTTTGCTGCCATTCTTTCATGAAGGAAGCCGTGCGCGGATCTGCCAGAAGCTCGCCCAGGGTGGTATTCTTTGTCACATACAGCGGCAGGAGCCGGCTGTTATTCAGGCGCAATGCCGCGCTCAGGCGGATGTCCCGTGAGGAAGCGCCGATGAGTATTTCATATTCGCCGGAAGCCGCGTACCAGTCGTGCAGCTGGGTGCTGTACCACGCGAGGCTGCGGTAGTCAATGGTCATGGTAACTGTTTTCGTCTCACCCGGCTGCAGCGCTACTTTTTCATAGCCTTTCAGCTCTCGCAGCGGTCTTCGCGCGGCGCCGGTTTTGTCAGCAATATAGAGCTGAACGATTTCTTTGCCAAAACAGCCGCCTGTATTTGTAACATCCACGGAAACGGTGACGGTATCCTTTTCCGTCATGGTATCCTGGTCAAGGCGCAGGTTACTGTATGCGAAGGCTGTATAGGAAAGCCCGTAGCCAAATGGAAAGGCGACCGGCATTTTTTTCGCGTCGTAGTAGCGGTAACCGACGTAGATGCCTTCGGTATAGTCTACTTCCTTCGGGTCGCCGAAGGTAAGGTAGGACGGATTGTCCTCCAGACGGTATGGGAAGGTTTCCGCGAGCTTGCCGGATGGGTTTACTTTCCCAAAGAGGATGTCAGCGATGGCGCCGCCCGCCGCCTGGCCGCCCAGATATGCTTCCAGGATTCCCTTTACCCTGTCCGCCCATGGCAGCTCTACCGGAGAGCCGTTGTGCAGGACGACTGCCACGTTTTTCTGTACCTTAAGGATTTCTTCAATCAGACGGTTCTGGCAGTCCGGGAGCCGCATATGGCTGCGGTCATATCCTTCCGACTCAAAGCTGTCCGGCAGTCCGGCAAAAATAACGGCTTTGTCGGCATTTTTGGCAGCCTGGATGGCCTCTGCAGCCAGCGCCTCGTCGTATACGTCAGAATCCGCAAGGAATCCTTTGGCGTAAGAAATATTTGTGTTATCCTTCACTTCATCGAGGATGCTGTCGATGCGGAAACAGTTGATATGGGAGCTTCCGCCGCCCTGGAAGCGCGGCTTCGCGGCAAATTCGCCGATGAAGGCAATTTTTTCCTCTTCCTTCAGAGGCAGAACGGCTTCGTTTTTCAGCAGAACCATAGATTCCGCTGCGATCCGGCGCGCGAGCGCATGATCCGCCTCCATTGTGAATTCCTGCTCTTCGCGGTTATCCGCGTAGAGGAAGATGATTCTCAAAATGCGTTCTACTGCCTGGTCGAGTACAGCTTCGTCCAGAGTGCCATTTCGTACTGCCTGTATGATCTCGGCGTCTGTTGCGCCGCCGGAGGAAGGCATTTCCAGATCCAGTCCGGCCTTCAGACCATCAACACGCTCATTGACAGCGCCCCAGTCGGACATAACATAGCCCTCAAAACCCCATTCTCTGCGAAGTACATCCGTAAGCAGCCACGGGTGCTCGGAGGCATAGGTTCCGTTGAGGCGGTTATAGGAGCACATTACCGTATAGGGCTGCGCTTTTTTTACAGCGGTTTCGAACGCGGGAAGATAGATTTCCCGCAGGGTACGCTCGTCCACATTGGAGGAAGCGCTCATGCGGTTCAGCTCCTGGCTGTTGGCGGCGAAATGCTTGATCGAAGTACCGACATGGTGCGCCTGTACTCCTTCGATGAAAGCGGCCGCAGTCTCTCCGGCCAGATAAGGGTCCTCTGAATAATATTCAAAATTGCGCCCGCAAAGCGGAGAACGCTTAATGTTGACAGCCGGTCCGAGTACGACGGACACATTGGTAGCCTGTGCCTCTCTGCCAAGCGCGTCGCCGAGGGTGCGCATCAGGCCGCGGTCAAACGAGCAGGCGCTTAAGACCCCTGCGGGGAAGCAGACGGCTTTGATGCTTTCGTTGATGCCGAGGTGGTCTGCCTCTTCGTCCTGCTTGCGCAGCCCGTGCGGGCCGTCGCTGACCATCACATCCGGAATGCCAAGGCGTTCCACACTTTTTAGGTGCCAGAAATCCAGGCCGGAGCACATACCGGCTTTTTCTTCAAGCGTCATCTGACTGACCAGTGCTTTTAAATCATGGTTCATTGAAAAATACCTCCTGAAAAATGTTGAATATAAGGTATCACATTTTTCAGGAGGATGGTAGTAAAAAATGAAAATGAAACCAGGATATTTGGAATCGTCTGGAATGATAAAATTATGATGTAATTAAAGAAAAGGCCGAATCGAATGCCTCAGATTCCGTAAGTGATCAGCGGGTCGCCCTTCTGAATTCCGAGCGAGACTGCCAGATAGACGATGATTCCGTCAAAGTCGGCGCGGATTTCTTCCAGAATATGTCCGAAGAAGTCTGTAATGACGCCGAGCCGCTGTCCCTGCTTTACCCGGTCATCCAGAGCGACATCCGGAAGCCAGCAGCCGGACGCATTGGCGTCGAGGTAGGCGACACGGGTGAGCACATGGGCTTTTTGGGCAGGATACCGTACCGTTCCCTCAAGGAGGCCGAAATGGACGAGGAGATTGCGCACGTCTGCTTTATAAGCATCGACCTCCTCACGTGACCAGAGTCCGCGGCTTCCGCGCTCGATCAAAAGCGCGGGAGTGCCCTGGATGGCGCAGGAGTTATAAAAACCGGTAGCTGCGGTGGACTGAACAAGATAGTTTGCGTTTAAGAGCAATGCGGCTTCCATAGATGCGCGCAGCACCTCCGGCTCGCCGATTCCGGGGACATACACATAAGGCAGGAGATGCTCGTGGATGTCGCCTCCATGAAGGTCAAGCACGAAATCGACCCGCTTGTGGTATTCCTCTCCCATGTACCAGGCAACCTGCTCGGCAAGAGAACCGTCCGGAGAGCCGGGATAGAAACGGTTCAGGTTCGCATCTACGACCGGATTGATGTAGCTGAGGCGCTGGTAAAATGCGGCTGTATTGACTGGATGCAAAAGAACCAGTCCGCCCTGTATCTGTTCCGGAGTCAGCTCCCGTGCCAGTTCCATGGCAGCCAGGATACCAGGATATTCACTTCCGTGGATACCGGAGGAGATCAGGATGATCTTTCCCTCGCCGATCCCGTTGATCAGGGTGGCGGGAATCTGTTCGCCAGATGGGCCAAGCGGGACAAAGCCCTGTATTTTTTCGCCGCAGGCGGCCCGCAGGCCGCCGTAGGTCATTTCGTTTTTCATAAAGAATTCCTTTCAGTTACATCTTCTTTTTATATAATACCCGGATCGAGTTCAGCACGCAGAGCATGGCAACGCCGGTATCCGCGAATACGGCCATCCACATGGAGGCAAAGCCGCACAGGCCAAGGATCATGACAAGCACCTTGATGACCAGAGCGAAGATGACATTCTGCCATGCGATATTATTAGTTTCCCGCGCGATGGCGAGGGACTGCGGGATGGCTTCCATGCTGGAGGTCATGAAGACGACGTCCGCCGCTTCGATGGCCGCATCCGCGCCGCTGCCCATGGCCGCTCCGACGTCTGCGCCCGCCAGTACCGGTGCGTCATTGATGCCGTCGCCGACGAACATAACAGAGCCGTGTGCGTTCCGCACCTGAATCAGCTCCGTGAGCTTGTCCTGCGGGAGCAGCTTTGCGTGTACCTCGTCAATGCCGGTCGCATCCGCAACGGCCTGGGCACTGTCTTCGGCGTCTCCGGTCAGCATGACGGTGGCAATGCCGAGGTTTTTAATCTGGGAGATCGCGGATTTTGCATCCTCCTTGACCGTGTCGGAGATTACCAGATGGCCGAGAAAGACGCCATCCTTCGCGACCAGGACCTCTGTGCCGAAGCCGTTTTTCTGGTAATTTTCAAGAGAAACGCCGTTTTTCTCCATCAGCTTGCGGTTGCCGCAGAGGATGGTGCTTGCGGCTGCATTCGCGCCGGAAGCTTCTTCCTGGTTTTCGCGATTCGGAATAACTGCGCGGATTCCGTGTCCCGCGATTTCCTCTACCTTTGTGGGGCGCGCATAGCGAATCTTCTGTTCTTCCGCAGCCGTAATAACACTGACGCCGATCGGGTGGGTGCTGCTCTGCTCACAGCTGGCGCAAAGGGAGAGCAGCTCTTCCGGAGTAACGTCCGCGGCTGCCGGTACGGCGCGCTGTACGACAAAGTTACCCTTGGTGATGGTGCCGGTCTTGTCCATGATGACCGCATCTACATTTTTCATGGCTTCCAGAGCGACGCCGCCTTTGAAAAGGATGCCGCGTTTGGAACCGGCTCCGATACCGGAGAAGAACGCCAGCGGTACACTGAGGACAAGGGCGCACGGACAGCTCATGACAAGGAAGGTCAGCGCGGTATAGACATAGTAATACCAGTTTCCGGTCACGAGGGACGGAAGGATTGCCGTAGCTGCCGCAAGAATCACGACAACCGGGGTGTAAATCCTTGCAAAACGGGTGATGAAGCGGTCAATTTTCGGCTTGCTGGCCGCCGCGTTTTCTACGGAATCCAGGATGCGGGTTACCATGGATTCTTCCAGAATTTTCTCTACGCGGATTTTCAGAAGCCCGGATGTATTGACACAGCCGGAAACGACCTCATCTCCGTAGCCGGCCTTTATCGGGACTGGTTCGCCGGTCACGGGCGAGGTGTCGAGCCGGCTTTCGCCTTCTACAATCACACCGTCGAGCGGAATACGGTCTCCCGGACGGATCAGCAGGATATCTCCGACATTCGCTTCTTCCGCGGCAATGATACGGATATCCTCGCCAACGACGAGATTGACGGTTTCCGGACGCATATCGACGGCGTCCATGATCTGTCCGCGGCTCTTTTCGACCGCGATATGTTCAAAATACTCTCCAATGCGGTAGAAAAGCATGACGCCGACCGCTTCCGGATATTCGCGGATCGCAAAGGCGCCGAGGGTGGCGATACTCATCAGGAAATTTTCATCGAAAATCTGTCCCTTCATCAGGTTTTTCACCGCAGTCAGCACAATGCGTCCGCCGAGAATCACATAGCCGACCAGAAGGACGAGCAGAGAAGCAGTATCCTGCCCCCGATGCTCCAGCACCTCACCGAGAATAAACAGCACTGCGCCCAGCCCGATGCCGAGCAGGGTCTTCATATTTTCAGAAAGCTGGAATGGCGGCTCGATCTGGCGGGCTTCCGGCAGGATTTCATTCATGTTTAAGGTATCCTTGCTCTTCGGGCGGGTGTCCTTCGGAACCAGCTTCACCGGAGCCTCAATTGCCTGGCAGATTCTCTGCATTTCTTCAAACAGACCGTCCGGATTTTTACCGGTCACGCGCAGCTGTTTTGTCGCGAATGTGAGCGTTGCGGTTGTGATGCCGTCGAGTTCATTGATCCGTCTCTCCATTTTTGCCGCGCAGTTTGCGCAGCCTAAGTTTTCAACCGTGTAGGTTCGCGTGACAAGAGAGCCGGGGGATTTCGTGCGCGGCACTACCTTCACTTCGGATTCAATCGCCGTACAGATCGACTGGATCTGCGGCAGCAGCGCGTCCGGATCCTTCGCAGAGAGGCGCAGCTGTTTCGTCGTGTAGGTAATCGTCGCATAGGTTACGCCGGGAAGTTCCTTGATCTTCTTCTCCATCTTGGCGGCGCAGTTCGCGCACCCTAAATTTTCCAGAATATAAACCTTCTTTACGCAGTTCTCATCCGGCATCGTGCAGGTGCAGTTTTCGAGGCTCTGTCCGCAGACATCGCAGTAATCCTCGTGCGGGTGGCAGAGCTCGCAGTCACAGTCGTCGGGATGCCCCTCGACGTGGTGATGTTCGTGGTGATGATGCTCCTCATGGCCGTGGTCATGCCCGCAGCCGCATGCATCGTGCTCATGGTGATGATGTTCCTCGTGTCCGTGGTCATGTCCGCAGCCGCATGCATCATGCTCGTCATGGTCATGATGATGCTCTTCATGCTCGTGGTCGTGTCCGCAGCCGCACGCATCATGCTCGTCATGGTCATGATGTTCTTCGTGCCCGTGGTCATGTCCGCATCCGCATTCATCATGTTCATGGTGATGCTCTTTCTGTCCATGGTCATGCCCGCAGCCGCAATTATCTTCTTCACGCAGAAGATCGTTCTCGTTCATAACTGAGATTCCTCCTCTATATGTATTGTTTCGCAACAATTCAGAACAGGCTCTGTAGTCTGCTGTTTGGAATCGTTGCATATTTATATGTTAGTAAAAACATGAAAATCAGTCATCACAGAATGCAATGACTTTTTAGACATTTTAAAATGAAGTTAAATTCAAATCGGTGGATTTAAGCGTATTATAAAGGTTGTTGTTTAAAACTGTCAACCCTGAAAATATGAAAGATTTTTTTGTGAAAATCTATAGACAAATTCTGACAAGAGTGATAAAGTTATAACAGTCTAGATATTTTAAAAC
>JAJPXX010000142.1 GCA_021205225.1 Lachnospiraceae bacterium | reverse complement strand
CTATTATATTATAACGATCTTCGTTTTGACTATTTTCTTCATCATAAAACTCAATGCTATCATAATCAAAAAAGACACGCGCCGCACTTCTAAAGGAAATCCCATGATTTTTTATATTCTTGCGATTTTTTCTTCATCGTATTCAAAGGACATGCCTCCTAACGAGAATGTGATATAATGTGAGCCAATTTCATTCACGATATCCCTCCTGTCCAATATACGAACATCATTGTTTACAATGCAACTATAGCACAATATCACGTTTGATTCAACCTATTTGTAATACTATTTATAATCAAGCTGTAACTTTCGTGACTATTCGTTTCGTTCCTTCATCCGAAATAATGCTCCAACTTCCGCTGAACAGATGAAACTCCGTGAAACTTTGTGAAACCGGATGGGACTTTTTGAAACAAATTGAAACCCGATGAAACGAAAAGTGTGGTAGTATATATTCTGACAGCAGTTGGCTGAGGGATGACAAAATCGTATCAGGCACCTGCAAATCTAATCGGTAGCCGGAGCTGGGCGCAAAAAGGCATGAGAAGAGGACTGTAGTGGCAGTCTTTTTTTCTTGCCTTTTTGCTCAATAGAGGCTCTGTTTTGAAAGAGAGGAGTGATAGAAAATGTAAACGGGGTGTCCGGCAGAAGAGGGCTGGAACGAGGCAATTTGTTGTAGGAAGAAGATGCGGCGGTTGACCGCAGAGTGAGAGAAAGTGAGGACTTTATGAGCAGCTTGATAAAAAAGAAGATTAGACGTGCGCTTGCCGGGATTCTTTCCGTGGTGAGCGCTTTTTCGTTGGTGGGATCGCCGCTTGTGGCTTATGCAGCGGGAAGTGCAAATGATTCATCCACATTGGAGGCGGAAGTTCCGGAACTGGAAGATGTCCTGGAGAAGCTGGATGAGGATGAGATTGTGATCGCAGAAGACATTGTAGTCGGGTATGGAAGCAGCTTTAATCCAGAGGAGGATTTTGACGGTCTTTCTTATAAGGAAGAAAAGGTGGAGATTACGCTCCATGAAGCCAAAAGTGAGAGTGGCTATGCCTTCACGACCAGCCGTGCTGACACATACCAGGCGGTCTATTATGTGGAGCCTGTAAGTGGCAATCCAACTTATCAGATTTCCCGTGTAATTACTGTAAAGGAATCAGAATCAGACAGCGCAAGTGCTGTTTCTGATGAGGGAAGCGACAGTGAGGACTCCGAAGATTCAGATGACGGTGACCCTGACCCGCAGATAAGTACGGCAGGAGGCAGCACTGAAGTTTCTGCGGAGAATGATTCTGTGTCCAACAGTGAAGCCGCATCAGATTCTAGGGCGGGTGCATCGACGGAGGCTGGCTTGGAAGAAACTGCATCAGCAGGTTCAGAATCAGGCACAGTATCTGAGTCAGAGGCCGCATCTACGGAGTCGGATACCCTGGCGGGGCTGTCAGAATCAGATACGGTGATTACTGCTGAAACAGCGGGGGACGACCAGACAGATCAGGCATCAGATACGGGAACGTCGGCTGGGACAGATATGAACCAGGAATCCGATGAAACCGGGGCTGAGACGGAGACTGCGGAAACGGAATCAGGAACGGATAGCAGTACGGACGATTTGAAATCTGAGATGGAGACAGAGACGGAGGAGCCGCTGGATGGGGAGATCATGCTCCTTTCCCTGGAAGAGGAAAGCACCGGCAGCGGCCTGAATGAGAATAAGAGTTATGTTTCCGGTCTGGCGATTAAGAGCCTGAAGGACGGAACCGCACCGTTTGATTCGGATGACGAGGCGGGCAACGACAGCAGCGCCAGCAACCACATCGTGCGTACCTTTGACTATGTGAATTATACGCTGGAGTATACAACCGCCCTGATGAATACGTCCCAGACGGTGGATGAGGCTTATATGATGGTGAAGTTCACCCTGGACTGTGACCCGTCAAAGGCGGAGTTTAATACGGATACACTGAACTGGTGCGTGGACCGGGTGATCACGTATGTGTATGCGGACGGGACAACTTCTACCTCCTGGGACAGCAGCAAAACGGTGAACGCGCAGATCCTGACCGGGAAACGTTATCTTTCCAAAAACGGGGACAGCAATGCGATTCCGGGTGCCGGTACATTGAGCGTTGGCATTTATGTAAAAGCGGCGCAGAACGGAGATGTGATCCAGCCGACTTTCACGGTCTGGATGGAGGGAAACGAGGAGAGCCTTTCCCGCACGATCACCGGGGATTCCGTGACTGTGACGGCAGCACCCCGTTACAATGTCAAGCTGACGAAAGCCAGTACCTGTGACTACCTGGGGTATTTTAATACGGAAACAGGAACGGCAAGCGACTCTGACACGGAGGGTTCCGTATATGGCCGTCTGGAAGGCTATGCGTTGACACTGCAGCTTTACAACACTTCTTCGGATAAGGGGCTGAAAGGGATTGAGCTTCCCACAGGGGAGTTTTCCTTTGACCTGACGGTGACGGAATCCCTGGATGATGAGGATGTTACAGGGGAAGAAAACTATACGCCGATCCTCTGGGATTACAGGGAGAACGCAAGCGGCGGGTTTAGTACAACCGGTACCCTTGGCCGGCAGATGGGAGTGGGCGGGAAATCCACATCCACGTATGGAACCTGGGCGCAGCCGTGGAACAGCGGGGGCGCGACAGATACAGAATATGCCTGTTATGACGGGGGCAGCTGGTCGATCAGCCAGGATTCGCAAAGCTCGAATGTTTACCATGTCACAGTATCCGGCTATTCCTTTGACCTGGAAGACCTGGATTTTCCGACCAACAATTGCGGCAACACATCCGGGACGATTGTATACGGAGCGAACGTTGGCTGCTTTTCCGCTGGATATGTGCAGTTTGTTGTCCAGTTTGCCCGCAGCGTAGATACCACTTCCAACCTGTATTTTACGATTGAGACTGGAAACATAAATGCGGTATCTGCTTCAGGCCAGGTGACAACGGAAGACCAGAACAGCGCGGACGACAGGAGCGGCATGAACGTGACGCTGTATCCGAGCGGCAGCATTTCCAAGAGAAACTATTTTTACACGGAAACAGGCGGTCAGATTGCTTCCGTTTGGTCCTATGGGGATTCCTATGCCTATAATGGCCAGATGCTCCGGATCAGCTCGACCCTGGATTACAGTAGGGATGGATATCTTTCTTCTGTCAATATTTTGCAAAAGTTTGATGATGAGGCTTTTGAAATCCCGGCTGGGACAACCACATACGCATCCACGTATGTGACAAATGCAGAGAGCTATGTAGGGCGTGTGACGGTGCTTTTTGCTGCGAAACCGGATAAGACGGGGTGGACAAGCGATGCGGAGATGAATGCCACCCGTGAGGAACAGCTGATCTATTTTGACAGCATTGATGCCCTGAATGCTGCCGGATATACCTGTGTTGGCTTCCTGTACGAGGTAAGGGACAGCCGGATTTATCAGGGCGCTTCCGATGCTTCCGCATTGAATTTCCAGATGTATGTGCAGGTGACTACTGAAGCGGAAATCGGCACGGTTTATCAGACAACCAACGATGTGCGATGCTGGGGTGAGGATATTGACGCGCTTTCCTGGACAGAGGTATCTTACGGGAATGGGGCGTATGGCCTTGGCGATGCTTCCTTTAGTGAGGGAAGCTACATCGACGGATATACCACACCGACTTACAAGCTGTACACCGATTATGGTAAGTCGGTATATCAGGATGGCAGTATCGTCTCCGGCCATTCGGGCGGATACATTTATGGGAACTCCTGCCTGATCATCGGCTGTAAGACGGGTGTTTCAATCAAGGTTGCGGATACAACTACGACTGCGGGCGGGACAACGACAAAATCCGTCTATGACCTGGATGCCGGGGAGCGGACGGTGACTTATGTGATTCATCCGTCCGTGTCAGTGGTTTCGGCAAATACAGAAGTGGAGTCTTCCACAGATACGACGGACGTGACCATTACGGCTATCCTTCCGTCTGACCTGAGTTATGTCATGAACAGCGCAAGCCTGGCTCCGGTTTCCGTGGTGGAAAACGAGGACGGGACGAGCACCATTACCTGGTTGGTGGAGAACCAGACGATTGGGGAGGCAATGGAGGATATCACGCTTTCCTGCCTGATTGGTGAGGCCGGAACTGCAAATGATGTACAGAATAATGACACGCTTACGATTGCGGCAACGATTACTTCTGACAAGGATGACCGCTCTATTAATACAGCCCATGGGAATTATTCGGAGACAACAATCAGCGTGATCAAGCTGGCAACGTCATCGGTTTCTAAGGCAGTGGAGAGTGCCCTGGTGGAAGAGGGCGATTCGATTACTTACATCATCCGTTATGGAAACAGCGCGGAGGAGGACGTGGATGGCGTTGCCCTGTATGATATTCTTCCATACAACGGGGATGGAAGGGAAACTTCGTTCAGCGGCAGTTATGCGGTTGACAGCATCATGGTAGATTTTTCCAATGCGAAAGAAACTTACAGTACGGTAAAGGACAGCCTGGAAATCCGCTGGACGGGGAGTGAGTCTGCGAGGGATACATCCCTGGCAGAGAAGATTATAAAAGAGACGGACAGCCTTTCCTGGAAGACTGTAAGCGGCGCTTCCGCGGATGGGACGACGGTTATTTATTCCGGTCTTGCGTTAAGTGATGTGGCAGGGCTGCTGTTTGACATCGGGACGGTGAAAGCACAGGAGTATCTGAAAATTGCTGTGACGCTGACCGTGCAGGACGGCTCCGGAAATTTCCTTACGGATGCAAATGGACTGTCACAGAATCCAGGCGATCTTTATGCGAACTCTTTTTATGAGTACGCGACCGGACAGGTGGCTATGGTAGAGAGCAACACGGTTGCGGCGCAGGTTGTGCAGCGTACGGTCAGTGGCCTTGCATGGGTGGACGCGGACAGTGACGGAATCCGTGGAGAAACGGAGAGTCTGTTTTCCGGCATTACCGCCACACTGTACCGGACGAACGCTTCCAGATATGCGTCGTCGAAGAAAGCAGCAGTGACGGTCAATGGAGTGAAACTTTATACGGCATACGATGTCCTTGGAAATGAGGTGGCTGCGGTCACTACAGGCAAGGATGGCAGTTATCAGTTTACAGACCTGGAGGCGGGGACATATTATGTAGTTTTCTCCGGGATGGATGGCTACGGTCTGACCGTGCAGGATGCCGGGGAAGATGATACGGTGGACTCAGATGCGACGGCTTCTGTTTACGAGGATGGTTCCGGGATTGCGTACGCTTACATCAGTAGCATTACCCTCCCGGAACTGGATGAGATGTATGCTTATCTTTATGAGAGCAGCCATAATGACGCGGGTCTGATCGCATTTACATCTGGCTTTTCCCTGAAGAAAGTGGAAAAAGGCACTGCGACGGCGCTTAGTGGCGCAGTCTTTGTGCTGAAAAACGCAGATGGGCAGTACCTGACCTTTGAAAATGGAATCTATTCCGGGACGAAGGAAAAAGTCAGCGCAGCCTGCAAGCTGACGACCGGGACAGATGGGACCCTGGCGGTGGACGGTCTGCCTTTTGGCACCTATACGCTTGTGGAATACCAGGCACCGGATGGCTATGAGGCTTCTGAGGAGACATGGAAAATAAAGATTCTCGGAAAAACATCAGAGAGCGGTTGGATGAGTTATCTCATGGTCGATGGTGAAACCCTGGATGGGGAACTGGTGATTGAGAATGAGAGTGCAGAGACTTCAGTAACAGTGGAGAAAGCCTGGAAGGATAACGACAACCAGGACGGCCTGTGCACGGATGTGACGATCAACCTGACCGGGACAGTGGTAAATGAAAACGGGGAGACCGTTACCGTCGTGACAAAGTCCGGGACGATCCGCGCCAATGCCGCGAAGCAGGAAGAGACTTTTACTGGCCTGCCGGCTTATGCTTACGGGAAAGCAGTTACCTATTCCGTAACGGAGGAAGAGGTTGCCGGATACACGGCATCTTACTCGGCACTGGATGGCACGTGGGAAGATGGCTACCGCATTGTGGTGACTAATACCCACACAACAGAAACTACAGAATACACCGTCTCCAAGGCCTGGGACGATGACAGCAACCGCGACGGCGTGCGTCCGGACAGCGTGGAAGTGAAGCTGATCGGCTCAGATGGGTCAGAGCGCGTAGCAAAACTCGCGGAGGATGACGGGTGGAACTATACCTTTAGCGACCTGCCAGTGTATTGGAACGAGGGGACAAAAATCAAATATACGCTGGAAGAAAGCCCGGTAAGTGATTACGTTCGCGCGGTAAGCGAGGCAGACAGTGAAAATCATTTCACGGTGACGAACACCCACGAGATCGCTACCATTGATATTCCGGTCGAGAAAATCTGGGATGACGCGGACGACCAGGATGGCGTGCGCTCGGAAGAGATTACCGTGGTTCTGACCGGGTCAGACGGCACGGTACGGGAAGCGGTGCTGACAGCATCCGGGGACTGGAGTTATATTTTTGAAAGTCTTCCGGTTTACTGGAATGAGGGTGTGGTTATCACTTACTCGCTGCAGGAAAAAGAGGTAGACGGCTATTCAGACGAGGTCATTGCGGGTGAGGACGGTTACAGCTTTACCGTGACCAACAACCATATCCCGGCAGTGACGGATGTGGTAATCGTAAAGGCATGGGATGATGACAGCAACCGTGACGGCATCCGCCCGGAAACAATTCATGTGGTGCTTTCCGGCACGGATGGAGGAAGCTATGAGGCAGATCTGACGAAAGAAAACGGATATTCGTATCTTTTCACCGGCCTGCCCATATACTACAATCACGGCACAACCGTTGTGTACTCGGTAAGTGAGGATGCTGTGGAAGGATATGAAACTGCGGTGAGCGTGGATGAGACAGGTTATATTTTTACAGTCACAAATACGCATGAACCGGCGACAATTTCCATCCCTGTGACGAAAACCTGGGATGATAACGACGACCAGGACGGCCTGCGCCCGGAGAGCATTACGGTGACTCTGAAAGCGAGCAGCGGTGTAAGCTATGAGGCGGAGCTTTCTGCTGAAAATGGCTGGGCTTATACCTTTGAGGATGTTTTCGTGTATTACAACGAAGGCGAGCTTGCAGAGTATTCCCTGGAAGAAATAACGGTGGACGGATACGGGACGGAGATCGCAGCTGGGGAAGATGGATACAGCTTCGAGCTCACAAATACGCATGAACCGGAGACTACCGAGGTGAATGTGAAAAAAAACTGGGACGACGATGACAACCGTGACGGTGTCCGCGCGGATTTCCTGCATATCACTTTAAGCGGTTCGGATGGGAAAAACTACGAAGCTGATCTGACCGAGGAAACTGGCTGGGCGGCGGTGATTACCAACCTGCCTGTGTATTTCAACCATGGAGAAAAGATCATTTATACGATTGCCGAGGATGATACGGCGAATTATGAAGCGGAGCTTGTAACGACAGAGGATGCCTGTGGTTTTACCTTTACCAACACCCATGAAATCGCAAAAACGGATATCACAGTTACGAAGACCTGGGAGGACGCGGAAAACCAGGACGGTGTTCGCCCGGATGAGGTGGAAGTGGTTCTGACTGGTTCAGACGGCAGCCGTTACAGCGCGGTGCTTACAGAAGAAACCGACTGGACGTATACCTTCACAGATCTGCCGGTTTACTGGAACAAGGGTGAGCAGATTGATTATTCCCTGCAGGAAATCGCGGTGGACGGCTATTCCGATGAAATCCTGAAAGGGGAGGATGGTTATACATTTACGGTGACAAATAACCATATCCCTGCGGTGGTTGACCTGGTTATCTGCAAGGAATGGGCAGATTACGATGACCGTGATGGCATCAGGCCGGACAGCATTTTTGTAACTTTGACCGGGACAGACGGCAGTGTATACGAGCTGGAACTGACCGAGGAGGACGGCTTTGTTGAGATACTTACCGGACTTCCGGTTTATATGAACGAGGGCGAGGAGATCCTTTACACGGTCACCGAGGAAGAAGTGGAAGGATATGAGTCAGCCATTGACACAAGCGCAGACGACTATACGTTTACCATTATCAACAGCCATATGCCGAAAAACATTGTCATTATCAGTAAGAAAGATATTACAAATGAGGAAGAACTTGCAGGTGCCTCCCTGGTGGTAAAAGATGAAGATGGCAATGTTGTGGATGAGTGGACGTCAACGGATGAAGGGCATACCATTGCCGGGATGCAGTCAGGGACGTATACTCTGACGGAAGTGACAGCCCCGGATGGATATGAGCTGGCAGAAACAATCATCTTTGAAGTGGTTGATTCGGCGGAAGACCAGTATGTCACGATGTACGATTCACCAAAAGAGGCGACGGTTGACCTGACCGGAAAGAGCAGTACAAGCAGCTTATCGGGCTCGCTTACGTCATCATCCGTGAATACCGGCGATGGATTCCGCTATCTTCCGGCGCTTCTGGCAATGATGGCGGGAGCGGCGCTGCTCGTGGCAGTTGCCGTAAAAAGAAGAAGGAGAGCCTGAGCTTTTGCTCAGGCTTTTCATATGTACAGGCTCCCTGCAGGGAGCCTGTACTGGCTAAAAGTGAAAGAGGGGATTTTAGATTATGAGGAACAAAAAGCATTCCAGAAAATTGGAAAGAGGTTAAAAAGCGCGGCATCAAAGGCATTGGCGGTGGCTCCGTTGGCCGCGGTGACGGTTCAAAGGACAGCTCACGCTACGAGTGTAGTGAGCCAGATCAACAGCCTTAATTCATTTGTGCTTTCGATTATCCAGGCGGCAGGGGTGATCGTCACGGCGTGGGGCATTTTTGAGTTTGCGAATGGTTATCAGTCCCACGATGGTACGCAGCAGACTTCTGCGCTGAAAAGGATTATCGCGGGGCTGATTATGGTCGGCGCCGGAACGCTGATGAGTATGCTTGGAGTATCGGTTTCCTGATGAAAAAAAGATCGCGCAACGGACAAGGGCAAATGGGTTCTTATCTGATCAGAATTTTTTTGAGAAAGGAGGTCACCTGGCATGGGACTGATAAGCAATGCGATCAACTCCGCTTTTGAGAGTTTTGGCTCTTCCATGATGAATGTCGGGGAATGGATGATGAGCGCAGGGTACAATGTCTGGAAGGGCAGCGGAAGCATTGCCCTCCAGTATGCGCAGAAAGACCCGATGAGTGTTTCCAACGCCTGGGGGACGGTGACCGGAAGCATTTACAGCACCATGCTTTCGGTTGCGGCGGCCCTGGCGGTGCTGTTTTTTGTGCTCGGATGGCTGAATGAGAGCATTGATATCCGGACGAATTTTACGCTGGAAAGTATGTTCCGATTTTTTGTCCGGTATGTAATTACGGCGTCGCTGATCGTAAATTCCCTGACATTGGCAACAGGGATTACGCGGTGCACGACTGCCCTTGTCTCGACCTTATCAGCGGAAGTTGAATCAGAGGATGCGGACGGGTTATTTGATGAAATGAAAGAGGAACTGGAAAGTTCCGATGCGGACGGCGGTACCTGGTTAGCTTATGGGATTGTGGCAATGATCGGGGGCGTGATCGGCGGACTCGTCATTATCGTATGCGCGGTTCAGCTGATTTTGTCGGTTTTGTCGCGGCTCTTTAAGATGCTGCTGTGTATTCCCTTTGCTCCGGTGGCGTTTGCTGGGTTTGCCGGCGGGCGGGAATTTTCACAGTCTGGGATTGCATGGCTGAAAACATATGTCGGGTACTGCCTGGAAGCGGTAGTGATTATCCTGGCAATCGACATCAGCTATGGGCTGTTCCAGGATACGTCGGCGTTCGGGAGCGTCAGCGGGGTGGTCGGCGTAGTGCTTGGAATATGTGAATATTGTTTGCCTATGATAACCGCCTGCGCTTGTGTGAAAGGAGCAGATACAGTTGTAAGACGCTGCCTTGGACTTGGATAGGGCAGGATTTCAGTGGATGCCTGCTTAGCGATGATAGAAAGTATTGTTTGTAGTATGAAGCAGAGGAGGATGGATGTGCAGATACCTGTAAATAAGGATATTGACGATTACAAGGATGATTTTTTTAAAGGAATGACATTGCGGCAGACTACGATGTGCGCGCTCACACTGGCGGTAGGTGTGGGCTGCTATTTCTTGTGCAATGGCGTGCTTGGACTCCCGCAGACGGTTTCACTCTACCCGGTGTTCCCGGCAGCACTGCCATTTGCGGCTGCGGGTTTTGTGAAAATAGACGGGGTATCCCCGTTTGAATATCTGAAAAGGCGGCGGGCAGTGACCAGGAGACCATTGTATAGATATCAGCCGCTGGTGTTTAGAGAGACGGATGCCGACTGGAACCTACAGCAGGAGATGCAGCCGCCAGACGAGCAGGAGAAATGTGTAAAACCAGGCCGCATCAAAAAGAAGGAACGGAAGAATCTGCTGGGGCCGTATGAAGGAAATGGGGAGATGGCGGAATGAAGATGCAGGACTACAGAAGAAAAACGGAAAAACCTTATAAAATACCGGAAACTGTGCAGGAACTCATCCCGGTCTGCCGTATCAGCGAAGATGGTATTTTTGAACTGGAGGAGAAGCCGGACGGGGCGAAGAAGTTCTATGACCGGGCTTACCTGTTCGAGGACGCCAATTTTGCGACCATGGATGATTATGAAAGGGAAGACTTTTTGAAGCTTTACTGCGGGATGTTGAACAGCCTGAATGTTTCGTTTAAGATCTGTATTATGAATAATAACCGCGATATGGACCAGGTGCAGAAGGAAGTTTTTCTACGCTGCCGGGACGAACAGCTGAAAGAGCTGGTGGATTCCCTGAACAGCCATATCGAGGAATCCCTTGTGCAGGGACGCGCCGGGATTGAGCAGGCCAGGCTGTTTGTGATCAGCTGCCAGAGGGAAAATGAGGGGCAGGCAAGGGATTATTTTCATTCCCTGGAAGCAAACCTGGCGCTCTGCTTTGGCCGTATGAAGTCGGCGCTGGTTCCGCTGAATGCCGCGGAACGCTTGCGCTACCTTTTTGCGTTTTATAACATGGGCGACGAGGCGGAATACCAGTTTGATTTTAAGGAGGCTGAATGGAAAAAACTGGACTGGAAAAGCTATATTGCCCCGATGACGGTTTGTCAGTGCCAGGATGAGTACGGGAGATTTGATGGGATGACCATCCAGATTGACGGGCGCTATGTCCGGGTATTATATCTGCCGAAATTTCCGAATACCATTGATACTTCCGTCATCCAGAAGCTGATGGGCGGCTCGCAGCACGTGATTCTGACCATTGAAACTGCAGCAATCCCGCAGGAGGTCACACGTAAGGAAATGGACCATCTTTACCTGCAGAACAGCAGGGCGATTGAGAAACAGCAGGAGGCGAGAAACAATGCGCGTGCCTGGTCGTCGGACATTACCTATGAGCGGCGCAGGGAGAAAGAGGAACTGGAGTCCTACATGGATATCCTGAATGAGAACGACGAGAAGATGTTTTATGTCGGGGTTTATGCAATCCTCACAGCTGGAAGCCTGACGGGTCTGGAGAATGACGTGGTAGCGTTTTGCCAGACAGCGGAGAGCGAGGGCTTTGTGTTCCGCCCGGCGAGGTGGATGCAGATAGACGCGGTGAACACGGCACTGCCGATCGGGACGCGGTTCTGCACAGACGGCATGAGGCCGCTGTTTACCCAGCCGCTCTGCGCAATGACGCCGTTTGTTGTGCATGAGCTGTACCATCCGGGCGGGCAGTTTTACGGTATCAACCAGGTGTCAAAAAACGTGCTGGTCGGGGACCGGAAACGTCTGAAAAATGGGAACGGCTTTGTGCTGGGGACTACCGGTTCAGGGAAAAGCCTGTATTCGAAACTGGAGATTACCGAGGTGTTCCTCCAGCTTGAGGATGAGATTATTATTATTGATCCACAGAACGAATACAAGGGAGTCACGGAATATCTCGGCGGCCAGTATGTGGAGTTTGGTTCCGGTGCCGGAAATTAATCAATCCGCTGGACACAGATACATTGGAATTTATGGAGACGGACAAGTTCCTGGTGGATAAAACACAGCTGATGTGCAGCCTGTTCACGCAGATTAAAGGTGAAATCACCGGGCAGGAGCGTTCCCTGATCGGGCGGTGTGTGAAAAGGGTTTACGGAGAAGTCCTGAAAAAACGCGGCAAACGGACTCCTGCGCCGACTCTGCTGGACTTTTACGAAGAATTGGGGAAACAGGATGAACTGGTGGCGCAGGAACTGAGACTTGACCTGGAGGTGTTTGTAAACGGTGCGCTGGATATGTTTTCGAAGCCGACAAACGTGAACGACAGGAACCGCCTGACGGTATACGGGATTGCAGACCTGGGGGAGGAACAGAGCGGGATCGGAATGCTGATTATGCTGGAAGGAATCCGCGCCAGGATTGCCCGGAATGCGGTAAAAGGCAGGGCGACCTGGCTTTATGTGGATGAGTTCCACAACATGGCTGCGCACCAGTACACGGCCAATTTTTTCGAGAAAATATGGAAAGAAGTTCGGAAATTGGGCGGAATCTGTACGGCAATCACGCAGAATATCGCGGACTGCCTGGCATTGAAAACGATCGAGACGATGCTTTGCAATTCCGAGTACATCGCCTTTTTTAACCAGTCGGAAATCGAGATGGAAATCCTGAGGAGTACACTCCGGATATCGGACAACCTTCTGGAATATGTACAGAACACCTCGCCCGGATGCGGCCTTCTGAAATTTGGCGGCGGGACATTCATTCCTGTAGACGCGCGGATACCGAAACATTCTGAGATGTATCGGCTTGCGAATACCAATTTCCATGAAATCCAGAGGACAAGGCGGAAAAACCGGGAGAAGATGAAAAATGCTGTGCAGGAATTACCGGAAGATGTGCTGGAAAGTATCCGGGATGACCCGACTGAGCTGGAAAAGGTTTATCCGGTGGATGATTGATTCAAGTTGAGTACCTCACATCTGCTGCGAGGTATCTATGAAAATGATTCGGAATGCTGCTTTTCCGCAGAAAGAAGGTGACGCAGATGCAGATCAGGCAAAAGGAAGAGGCGCGGGATATCAATACCAGGGATGTCAATCTGCGTGCCGTTGGGAAAACGGTCATTTGGGTGCAGCGGGAAGCTTCATCTTCCGCGAAATACAGAAGCGCTGTGGTGAGGGGAGGCAGCAGAGGGGCAGGAATTCCGGCTAGTGCTGTAAAATATGCATCTCTTTCACTGGAAAGCAGGGCGGCGTTGTCGTCGCTTTCGCGGGAACAGAAGAAGCAGTGGAACAGCTACAGTCAACGTGAACAGATGCGGATTCTGGCTGTAGTGGAGAAAAAGGTAGAGCGCCGGACAAGGTATCAGAGCAGTGGGGTGACGGAGACTCAAAAGCCGGTTTATCAGAATCGGGGAGTACAGCAAAACTCGATTTATCAGAAACAGGAAGAAGTAAGTCTTGCGTACCGAATATCAGATACCGGACAGAGGCGGATACAGAACCGGACTGGACGGCGGGGACAAAGTAACCGGCTGACGGGAATGGCTACGGAAGCCGATGGTAACAGAAGTATCGAATATGGTGTAACGGCGCAAAAACGCAGATCAGATCGATCAGTTCTGGAAAGTCAAAATAATTCGAATGTAGAAAAGGAGCCGGTAAAACAAAGCGGCAGGGAAGAAGTATTCAGAATGCCAATAAAGATTCGCCGTGTGGATGATGATGCATTCAGTGTTCATCATAGCCACGCCAATCAAATCGGTGGAAGCCTCCAGAGGAATTAGTCATTTAGAACTGACCAGATTGTCCAGGAAGCTCCACCAGATAAGGATGCTCTGGTGGATTGGGGCGCTGATAAGGGGATGAATGCCCGGAAAGCGGGTGCTATCCAGACTGAGCAGAAGTTATTGCAGGATAAAGCTGATGCAAATGATGAAATCCTTCTGGAAACAGGTGAGCTTATTACACAGCAGCCAGAATCTTTCCCCTTTTCAGAACAATTGTCAGGGCAGGCTCAGACCGTTTTGCTTTCGACAACGAATGTGGGAAAAATACGTACATCATCAGAGAGCGGAAAAACCCGCCGGGTAAAGGATGATGAAGCATTTGTTTTCATAAATCCTCTCGTCTCCGAAGAGACATTTGAATCGGTTCGGCGTAGTCAGGCAAAGAAAAATATTCAGCAGGAGAAAACGCCGCCGCCGCGAATTACGGGGGCATTTCAGAGAGTCCCGATGGGGCAGGCCAATGCAGGAATACAGGGAATCCGCCTGCAGAAGATGGTTCTGGTTCAGCGGGAAGTAAACCAGGCCGCAAGTATGGGCGAGGTTTTGCAGAAGGAACTGGACAGGTTGTCTGGCAGATTACAGGCTCATCGAAGAGAGAGTATCGGAACCGTACGAAAAAATAGCAGAGAAAGAGATGCCGGGAACCCCGACGTTTGTGATGCCGTTTACACGCCGTATTTGCGTAAAACGACAAAAAAGGAAGCCATTCTTGAATACAGGGCAGAAAAAGAACTGAAGAAAGAAACTGTGACGGAGAAAAGGCTTTTTGTACGTGAACTTGGCAGTCTGCTTAACCAGGATGCAAGGAAACGGGAAGCTGTCAAAAAGATGCAGCAAGAGGAGATGATCGGACAGGCGGAATTGGAACGGGAGACTGCTGCAGATGCAATCCGGACAGCTGGTCTTCCAGCCAGAATCCGAATGGCGCAGATAAAAGCGCAGCTGCAGCAGAAAATGGTTGGGGCAACTGCCGGGCTCGGGAAGTATCTTGCCATATTTGGGGGAGTGATTTTTATGCTCCTCTTTCTTATTGCTTTTTTTGCGGCCCTGTTCGGGAGCCTTGCCGGGGAAGAGGAAGAAAACAGTATGCAGTATTCCGTGTCCGGAAGTGAGATCGTCGAATACGCGCAGTCCTGGATTGGGATTACCCAGTATTCCTATGGAGCCGGGCGAGGCTCGGCAACAGACTGGCAGGACTATTCGGATTGCAGTTCATTCGTGCATGGGGTGTTTAACCATTTCGGAATTGAGACTGGCTGGACAACAACGGCCATGGAGGATGATGGAACGCTGGTGGAAGGCGGATTAAGCGACGCATTACCGGGAGATATTATCCTGTTTTATACCGGTTCGGTTCATTCCGGGGGCAGCTCCCATGTCGGCATTTATGCCGGGAATGGGATGATGGTACATAATTCCGTGAGCAGGGGTGTCTGTATGTCGAGCGTGGCATCCGATGGCAGGCCTTATGTCGTGCGACGGATTGTCACGGGTACGACTTCCGGAAACAGTATCGACAATACGGCTTATACGCAGGCGCAGACGGAGACGATCTGGGCAATTGTCTGCCAGGAGGATGGCGGCAGTTACGCCGGGGCGCTCGCGGTGATCAGCACGGCAATGAACCGTGTAGACAGTGTGCAGTGGTCCTATCTTGGCAGCAATGCCTATGCGCAGCTGACCGCGCCGGGCCAATTTTGCTACAGCATTGATACTTACTGGCAGCGGTATCTGAACGGAAACGTGCCGGATTATGTCAAACAGGCAGTCAGTGATTGCCTGGAAAACGGAATCCGGAATCACAGTTATACAAGCTTTCGAAGCTATTATACGGAGGGGTCTGTGCAGATCGGCGGCGGAAACTACTACTTTGGTTAACAGTCCAGAACAGCAACAAAATGCAGTGACAGTCCAGAACAGAAGCTTTAGCGTTTTGAATTATTGAAGGGGATTGGGATTATGGATAAAAAGAAACTATATGTTATTTTGCTTGTACCTCTAATCGCAGTTTCTCTTTTACTGCCTTGTGTAATAAATGCGGTTTCGGATGTGATTGTAGGAAAAATTACCGATCGTTCCGCAATAAAGACAGAGGCAGAGACGGAATCAGAAACGGAACCAGAGACAGGGCCGGAACTCGAATCGATTTTTGAAAGTGAAACAGAATCTGAAATGGATTTGCAGTCGGAGTTGCCGGATGAATCGGAATCAGAAACAGATTTAGAAACAGGTTTAGAAACGGAGATAAAAGATGTCGATGGTTCGGAAAATGATGCGGTAGCAGTTACAGGAATAGATGCAAAAATGGAAGACTCAGATGCAGCAAAGTCGTTTTTGACATCATCTGGACTGACTGGGACTGTGAACCAGGAGGAGACGCAAAGTTCGAGTGAAGGCAAATCGGAATCCACTGATTTAGCGCAGGCGGAAAGACTGAATGAGATGGAAGCATTTGTGGCTTCTTTCCAACCGGATATCTCAATATCTGATACGGCTGCAGACAGTTACACGGATTTTTTGAACGGCAGGGAAACGCAGTTTCTTTCCGCAATCGGGGAGTATATCTATTCTATTTATGATGACCTGGTACAGGTTACGAGAATTGAGGTGGTTGAGATGGTGCGAAACAGTGAGGAGGAGTGTTCCTGCCAGATTGAGATGTTTACGGAAGATGGGAACTCGGAACTGTTTATTTGCAGCTATAACAAAAAATGGGACTACTACGGGGTGTACTCCCTTTACAGCGTAGATTGAAGTGTCTGCAGGGCAGACGCGAAGGTTTGGAGGAAAAATTATGTATAAGAAGAAAAGCAAGAAACCAATCTATATTGCGGCCGCGGCGGTCATTCTGCTGGTTGCGCTTCTTGTAATTGTGCAGTCTGGCCTGTCAAGACAGAACGGGCAAAAAAAGACCATGGAGACGGAAACGGAGAGTGAGAAAACTGCGGAGACAGAGACGGATGTACCATCCCATAATATTCTGCTGTATAAGAGCAGTTCCGGGACAATTGAGTTTGATGCAGGTTGGCTGGTATCGGACAACGATTCAGACTCTGTGCTGCAGGTGGAAGAAAATATCCTTGTGACTATGCTGATTACGCCGTCAGAGGGCAAAGCGTTGGAGAGTGTGGATGTCCTGGATTATGATATGCAGACGGTCAGCAGTGTGGTTCGGTCTGTGTCCGGGACAGAGGATGCGAGCGGGCAGATGAGGCTTAGTTTTGTCATGCCAGACCGGGACATCTTTATCAATTTTAACTTCATAGATGTCGCGTCGGAGACAATAACCCAGACCGAAGCAGTCGAGACAGAGGAAACAGCGCCATATGGCCTTACCCTGCATGGAGTTACAAATGAGGTGATGAGCAGTTATAACGGGGCGTTAGATGAGAAGAAATTCCTCCAGGCAATTGGTGATGCACTCCAGATTGATTCGGAAGAAAGCGAGTACCGGATGGTGACGGATGTGTATTTTGGCGATTCCGTAGACGCTGGAGATTCCGACACGCCGAAAGTCTGCTACTACATTTACTTTAACGGTTATGAAACATGGAGGGTTCTCTCGACATATTATGTGGCGGAGGATTCCTGGGTATTCACGAATGTCACGGGTGAAACAGAGGCAGAGACGGAAGCAGTGGACGCAAATATTATTACAAGCGGTACATCAGAGACAGATGCGGTAATCAGTGTAGATTCCGGCACAGGCACAAGTACGGGTACTGGAAGCTCAGATGCAGGGATTTCTACATCCAGTACGTACAGTTCAGAAGGTACAACTACGACAACAACGAGTTTTGATATCCTTTCGGTTTCAACGGTTTTTTTAAGCTATGTTGGGGATGAAAATGCGTTTTATCAGGCTGCTTTTGAATATATCCTTGGCAAGGGATATAACGGCAGTATTACCGGAACCATGTCGTCTTATGAGATTTCCCCTGAAAACCAGACTGCCACGATCCGGATCATGCTTAGTACAGGCGGGACAATCACAGGGACATATAATAAGTCTGCGAACACGTACAGCTTTTCCGGGCTGTGATGGGAGGTCAATATGAGTAGGAGAAAAAAGGCAGGTGGCAGAAAGCAGTTGACCGAAGAACATCTGGAGGTTCAGGTGGAATCGGTAAATGACAAACAGACAGAAACCGACAATGAGATTCTGACGGAGACCTTTCCAGAAAAAGAAGTAACGAATGACTCAGATGAAATCGCGCCGGAAAAAGATGCTGTAGAGGAAGACGAACAGGACGATCTGAGGGTGGAATTTGCTGCATTTGAGGAATCAGTGATCGAAAAAAATGAACCAATAATCGAAGAAAATAGTGCCGGCCAGAAGAGCGGAAATCATTTATGCCAGTGGCGACAATGGCTGACAGGGTTGCTCCTGATGATTTTTGCAGTAGTGTATCTTCTCAATAATGGCTCAAAGAACGCGGGAACGGGCTTGCCACAGGAGACAGAAACCGTACCAACCGAATCAGAGTTCGAAACTGCCGTGACAGCTCAAACCGTCCAGGTGACTGGCACGAGCGAAAGGGATGAGGTGGGTATATCTACGGCAGGAACAGATGATGCAGCAAATGAAGAAAATCAGGGAGGAACAGATAATCAGGATGGCATAGCATCTGAGACGGAAAACGCAAGAGAAACTATGGGGTGGCAGAAGACAATCTTTGGAGAGGCGGAAAGTACCGTTCTGTTATCCATAAAGGTTTCCGGTCTGACAGAAGAACAAAAAGAAAAATCCGGCTACCGCGAATCGGATTTCCTTACTGCTCTGTCAGTGTTTTTGACAGACAATGGGCTGACCGGGGTGACAGAGGTGATATTTGAAAATGAGCTTTCCTGCTCTTCGGATGGAGCAGTTGCGTACAGCGCGAAGTTGGATCATTCAGAAAGCAGGATCGTCATTATCATGTATCCCGATTATCCAGGGCAGTACATTTTATTGCTTGAAGAGACATCGGATGCTGCGGAAGAACCTGAACTTGTGGGAGAAACTGAGACGCAGACTGAGAGTGAAGCAAATGGGTGGACGCAGGAAACGATTGAGATTCAGAGTGGGCAGAACTCCAGTGAAACGGGACGAAAGTACGATGCTACTATACTTTCCGTGACGGGGATTCCTGCGACACTGCTGAATTACCTGTCAAATTGCTACGAGCTGCAGTACACGCTCTACGATTATCTGTATCGGAATGGCTACAGTGATGTGACTGCTGCGGCGATTAGTTCGTATGAGATCGATGCGGACACTCGAAAGGCGACGATTACATTCACATTGTCGGATGGCAGCAGTCTGACTGGAATTTACAATCGGGACAACAATTCCTATTCGTACCAGTAGAAAATAGAATCTTGTGATTGCAGTCCGGTGAAAATCTGATATAATGAAGGTGTCACAGGAAATCAGGAGAAAAGCTTTATGAGAAGAGACAACACGAAGGCAGATGTAAGGCTGAAAGACTTCTGGCGCGATAATGACCGTTTTGCAGACCTTTTTAATGCAGTCCTGTTTGAAGGGCAGGAGGTTCTGAAACCGGATGCATTGGAAGAGGCTGACACGGACATGTCCGGAGTCATTCAGTTAAAACAGTATGAGGAATCCCTTGTACGCGCGAGGGATGTGGTCAAGAAGACGGCATATGGTGCGGATTTTGTGATCTGGGGGATTGAGAACCAGCAGCGCATTCATTATGCATCCCCACTTCGGACTCTCCTGTATGATGGCATGGGATATCTGAAAGAATACAATGAGATTACCAGGCATCGCAAGGAAGATCCGGAACCGAAAACAAAAGATGAGTTTCTTTCGAAAATGCGTAAGGAAGACAGGCTTCACCCGATTTTTTCAATTACAGTGTATTATGGGGAAAAGGAATGGGATGGTCCGCTCTGCCTGAGAGATATGATTGTTGATATGCCTGAACCGATGGCGAACCTTTTTTCAGATTACAAGATGAATTTGGTTCAGGTTCGTGACAGCGACAAATATATTTTCAATAATGAGGATGTCAAGACAGTGTTCAATGTTTCCAGTGAATTTTTTAAAGGAAATATTGAAACGATAAAAGAGCGCTATAAAGAAAAAAATCTTCAGCCTGAACTCATTGCAGTTATTGGAAAAATCACAGAATCATCGTTTCTTATACAAAAAGGAAAGCGTGGAAAGGAGCCGATAAATATGTGTACTGCTTTGGAACAATGGGAATTAAAAGAGTTTGAAAAAGGGGAAAAACAGGGATTAGAAAAGGGAACCCGTCTGGGAATTATGCAGCGTGACAGAGAACTGATTCATAAATGGACGGCTTTAGGCTATAAAGCATGTGAAATAGCTGATCTTCTTAGCTTGCCGGAGGAAGAAGTACGTAAGGAACAGGCCAGGAAATAACCCGACAATCATTTGATGAAATCAATAGTTTTACGAGAACCGTCTTGTTATGGGCAGGGCGGTTTTTTGTTGCCCATTTTTCAAAAAAGAGATTTGCAAGATTTTTCTGGGAAGGTATTTCAATGGAGAAGATAATCACAGCTTCTGGGAAAGGGATTCAGGCAGGAAACGGAGATTTTGCTGAAAATGTGCAATGCCTACAGCTCGTGGTATTATTGGAAAATCTGCTCGGTGAGAATATTTCTGGAAACCGATTTGAAGCTGGCAGAATATCCAGCGGAAGAAAAAAGCAGAAGAAGATCGAGAAAAAGGTAAGTGAGATTCGAAGCTGGGTGCGTTTTTTGCAGTTTAGCGAAGAGGAAGCGATTATCCTCACACCATCACTCAAAATATTGGATGAGAAAATTCAACCGCTCACAATGGATGACCTTGATGCTTTGCTCTTCGCGCATCTGAAAAAACTGGGTTCACAAACCAGATGGGAGATGAATGAAAAATCAATTGTCCCTTGTGGTAAACGGGGGAGCTGGGATTTCTGTTTGTGACTCAGGACTTATTTTGATTTTTTATCTTTGCCGTCTTTCGGACGGCGTTTACCAAGGGTTTCAGGGGAAAATGAAGCGAAGCGGAAGAGTTTCCCCTGACAAGATGCCGTTGTGAAACGAAAGTGAAACAGAAGTGAAACAACAGGCGTATCTTGCCATTTCCTTTGGAAATGTAGACTCCTGCAGCTCTTCCATTGAGGGTGGCAGCCTGGAAAATGTTACAGAATTGTTACGTCCAAAAACGAGCAGAAAAGTTGTTACAAAAATGTTACAAGCCAATTTGGGGCAGACCCAAAATCTGAATTTTTGAAGCTACCCCCGCGAAGCGGGTGGAAATGGAAAATGAAAAAAAGCACAGAAAGGGGGCAGGAGCTTATGGCGAACAAAACAGTCTGGAAAGCGTTTCGCTGCACAGACGAGGAAGCCGCGGAGCTTTCCAGGCAGGCCGAAAAAAATCGGCTGACTGAGTCGGAGTACATCAGACGCAAGGTTTTTATGCTTCCGCAGGAGACGAATCTGCTGCTGCAGGAGCTGAAGCATTATGATTTAAAAATCGGAAATAACATCAACCAGGTTGTGCGGAGCTGCAATTCGAAGAAATTCATCAGCAGCTATGATTACCAGAAACTGGTGGAGTATCTCGAAAAACTGGATGAGAAATATTACGAGTTGATCCGGCAGTTAAAGGAACAGAATGAAAACAGATTTTACCTGGCAGGCCTCACATATCAGCCGGGGAATGGATATGAAGGAGAAGAGCAGAATTCCGATAATGATTCAGATTCGGAAGAATGGGTTATGGATGAGGATTCTGAAAATAGTGCAGCCTCTGCAGACGGAAAGGGTGGATAGAGATGGCGGTGACAAGGCTCCTTCGCATCAAGGAGACAAAGGGGAGTAACAGGGCCTCGCACCTGAAAAAGAATATTTTTTACATTTGCCGGAATGACAAAACGGGAAACGGTCTCTGGATTGGGGGAAACGCAGGCAGGACGCCGGATGTGATTTACCGGACGATAGTGGAAAATAAAAAATTCTGGTGTAAGGAAGACGGGAGCCAGGCATTCCACTATATGCTCTCTTTTCCGCCGGACTGCGGCGTTGACGAAGCGACAGCCTTTCAGATCGCGGAAGAATTCTGCGGGGAACTGCTGGGGGAGAACTATTATTATGTTTTCGCGGTTCATAATGACCGGGCGCATATGCACATACACATCACGTTTGATTCCGTATCAAAAACCGATGGCCTGAAATTTCATTCCCCCAAGGGGGATTGGGAGAAACGCATTCAGCCGATCACGGATAGAATCTGTGAAAAATATCATCTGCCGGCACTGGATTACAGTGAGGAGCGGCGCGGAAGAAATTACGGGGAGTGGAAAAAATCAAAACGGATGGAAAAAGGCGAGTATTATAGCTGGACGGATATCATCCGGGATGACATTGATGAGGCAATCGAACATTCGGAGGACTACGAGAAATTTCTTACCTATCTGCGGGAGGATGGATATACAGTGACCCGTGATGGAAAGTTTTTGTCTTTGCTTCCGGCCGGAGCGGGGCGGGCTTTTCGCACGGGGAGACTGGGGAACGGATATGCAAAAGAAGAAATCATCCAGAGGATTGCGGATAAAGTTCAAAAGCCGAAAATCGAATATCGATACAAGACTTACGGGGACAGGCAGGAGATGCGGGAGGTGATTTACACAAAAATTGTTCGCAGCCCTGGATGGAAGATGACTCCGTTTCAGCGAAAATTTTGGAAGAGATGGAATAACACTTACTTTATCCAGAAACCGGAGCGTGTGACAAAAGAACAGCGGCAGCGGAATAAACAGGATATCCTGGAAATCCGGAAATTGTCAGATGCCATCCGCTATATGATTGACTATGATATCGGCGATGAAGCGGATTTGGAAAAACGGAAAGCGGAATTGAAAAAGGAGCGGGATGCACTTTCCCGTGAGCTTTCGGCCAGTCAGACGAAATATTATAAGAAGCAGCCTTTTTATTTTGTATCCCGGTGTGAGGGGCTAAGGAGAAAAAAACCAGAGGAACGATCTCCTGATGAGGAACAGAAAATAAAAGAATTGACGGAAATGGTTGAATCCGTTTGTCCGTATGAGGAAGCAGTCTCGATGTGGCGTGAGACGAAACGAGAAATGGATAAATGCCGCTGTGCCATCCGGGATATCAAAAAAGAAGAAAAAATCGTCGATGATATTTTTCGGCTGCACTATCAGATGGAGCCTCCCATCCGGGAGATTGAAGTTAAGAAAAAAAACGGCGGAGCCGGAGAAATCTGCGAGAACGGTTGGTTCGCAAAATCATGAAAAGCCAGAGCGTGAGGGCAAACGGGAGCAATCTCGTGCTTCACGCTTTTTTTCGGAAACAGAAAACATGGATAAGGATGCGGATGTTGCTGGTCGCACGATTGTTACGATTAACAAAAAGCTATTCGTAAATATGGATGCGGGAGAAGGATATCTCACTCGGATACCTTATCAGCAGGTGTTTGTCCGTATCCCGAAATCAGACGGGTATCTCTCAGAAAATGAGGAGATGCTGACTGTGCGGCTTCGTGATGAGCAGGTATATGAAATAACAGATGCGAAGGGAATTCTGTCCGGGACAATGGAAGGAAGAGATTTGAAGGTTCATTACGAAGACAAAACAAAACGGAAAAGAAAGGAATCACGAAATGGAAGAAAATATAGCGGGAAAGAGTGGACAGTCGGAGGCAGCATCCGGAACGGTTAAGCCGAAGTCGGCTCAATTACCAGAAGAACAGAGGATTATTTTTGGATGTGACCTGGAAGGGCGTGAAGTATCTGTTCAGGCAGCAGAGGAGAGAAAGCAGGAGTTTTTACCTTATGCGGCATACCTTTCTTCTGATGCGTCTTATTCCCATCACGTAGAGCAGCTGTATCTGATGTGCAGGGAGGGATTCAGCAAAGAGTTCATCGAAGCGATCTTCTGCCGCGGTGTGGATATGAGTCTTGTCAGTGTAGATGTGATGCGCTGCCTGGCACTTGTGGCGGGTGAGGATTTCGCGATGGAATATTATCGGAAGAAATTCACGCTGAAAGAAGCGACGGAGGCGCTTTATGATCAGGCTGCGCGTGAGAAATTTCAAATGTTCGACAGCATCGACAAACTTACCGGGGAAGTGAGAACCACACGGGAACGGTATGATACGCAGATGGCATTTTTGAAAACGGCGTATGAGAATAGCAAAGCATATGCGGATGAGAGGATTCAGAGGGAACGTGAAACCTTCGAGCAGCTCCGGGAAGCAGACAGGAAGCTTTATGAAGAAAAGCTGCAGTCGCAGAAGACAACATTTCATACGGAAAAAGAACTTCTACAGTCGAATGCAGATAAGGAGAAGGACCGTCTGGAGAATGCCGCTGGCCAGTATTCAGAGAAATATGAGTCTGCACAAAAAGAAATGGAGAAGCTGCGAGGCCAACTGGAAGCGGAGCAGAAAAAAAGCAGTGAGTGGCTGGAAGAAAAGGAAAGTCTGATTCGTGAGAATAAGAAAATAACGGCTCAGTTAGAAAAAATGACAGAGATCGCGGAAAAAGCGGGGAAATCACAGAGTCAGAGTGATTCAATAACTGCTGCCGACGGAATGAATTTAGTAAAAGTGCAGAGCCAGGACTTCCGCAGGAAACGTTTTCTTTCTCTTTCGCAGAAGGACAAAAGAAGCAAAAAACGGAATGATTTCATTATCGCCCTGATTACAAATACGGCTTACTCGGATGAACAGTTTGAGATTATCTATCAGGCGGTAAAAGCGGGGCTTCCGCTGAAAGAACTGGAACAGATCTGTAATCCGAAACTGCCGCCGCGGAATATGCAGATGCTGGCGAATTATTTTTTGAGACCGGAAGATGGAATTTTCCTGGGAAAGGGGGCAGGTGGATATGGAAGTACCAGTGATACTACTTCGGCAGGAAGATCTGGAGAAGGAGCTTGAGAGTCTGAAGGAAGCGATACAGAACCTTCTGCGGAGCTATGAATCCATGAACCTGACATTCCATCAGTACCTCGCAGAAAATCCGGAGCTGGAGGAACACTACAGTGAGTTTCTGACAGAGAATGGCAGAACGGATATAGATGCTGTCCGGAAGCGGGAGGATGAAACGCCGGAGCAGACCGTTGAAGAATCGGAGCAGATCAAACAGGAAGATACGCGGCATCAGATAGAAGAACAGGAAGAAGAAACCAGGCAGAGAAAAGCTGGCAGGGCATTGTAAGGGGGAGATCGCGTGGCAAAAATAAATGAGATTATAAAGCTGGCGGAGGATCATGCCGCGGAGGTAACAGCGTCCCCGGCATCCTGGATGGATTATCTGGACACCGCGTCCCGCCTTTACCGCTATTCATTCGAGGATAGCCTGCTGATCCATGCGCAGCGCCCGGACGCGACGGCCTGCGCGGATTTCGAAGTCTGGAATAAAAAAATGAATTGCTGGATCAGGCGGGGGTCAAAAGGAATTGCTCTGATAGATAAACAGACCAGAGCGCGTCCAAGACTGCGTTACGTATTTGACGTGTCCGATACCATCCCATCGAAAGGGGGCAGGCATCCGGTTCTCTGGCAGCTGTATCCGGAACATCGGGATGCACTCAGGGATCATCTGCTGCAGGCGTATGGGATCGAGGAGAATTACTCTGAAAACCTGCAGACGGCACTTTTGGGAGTGGCAAAGGTGCAGACGGAGAGCTACCTGGATGATGCGATTGACGGTTTGTTCGTGGAACCGGGAACCGCCGCCCTGGGTGACGATTCATCTGCTGTCAGAAAAGAATTCCGGTATCTGATGGCTATGAGCGTTTTGTATACGGTTTCCAAACGGTGCGGCCTCGAGCCGGCAAATTTCCTGGATGCGGATGATTTCAAAGAGATTGTAAAATACCGGGACATCGGCCTTCTGGCTCATCTGGGGAACGCGGTATGGCAGGCAAGTGAACCGGTATTGATTGATATCGGGCGCACCGTGCGAAAAATAATTTTGGATGAGAACCGCGACAAACTTGCAAATCAGAGCCGGGGAAGCTACAATATTTTCAACAGGGAGAACCAGGAACCTGAAAAACCAGAAGGGAATTATCTGGCTGCGCAGGAACCTGAGGAACCGGAAACAGACCATAAGGCAGCGCAGAAAGCGGAAAGGCCGAATGCGAATAACACACCAGAACGAACAGGAGGAAATGACCATGGAAATGAGCTATTACCGCAGCGGGGATTATCTGTTCCCGAATCTGACAATCAGCGACGGGACACCGGAAGAGAGCATCGGGAAGTACGGGATGCTCCGGGAGACTTACCTGAAAGAGAACAAACGGGGGATGTACTCATCACTCCTGCTGACAGGGAAACTGAACCGTTATCTGGCGGACGTCGAGAAAGCGGCACAGGAGAGACTGGAAGTCCTGATGGACGGGCTGCAGAAAGCGTATCCGGGACCGGAGAAGAGCGACCAGATGGCGTGGGTAGCGCATCAGAACAGCTTAAAGGAGATGGCGGAAGAGACCATTTATCAGGAACTGATTTACATCTGATCGAAGATCCGGAACAAGGCGATGAAGTCAATGAAGCATCAATCAGTGAAGCAGAGGCAGAAACAGTCTCTGCTTTTTATGCGCACGGGTCGCACAAGGTAGAAGACGGACGACCCGGCGCAGGGCAGATTGGGGGCGAAAACGCCCCCGATCTGATTTTGCCTGAAATTCCATCCATGGATGATCAGATTCGCGCGATTGAGGAGCGTCAGGCTGCGCTTTATGCCTGGGTGATTTCAATCCCTTCAGAAGCAGTGGATGAGATTTTACGGACTGGCGGCAATAAAACGCATAGCCAGCTTCGCCTGATCCATAATTTTATGTCTGAACAGACGGATGAGGAATATACGGAGTTTGTCCGCACAGAATATGGTACAGGCGGGAAAGGCTTTGAGATTGATGGAACAGAGTATTCTGTGTGGTTTGACCCGTCCGGGATGCAGATTGTGGCCGGCCATTCGGTGCATGACGAGGTTCTGGACAAAACATTTTTATCCTGGAAAGACGTAAGCAGCCGTATCCACCAGCTTTTGAAACAGGGGGAATATGCCCCGCAGGCAGTATTGGATTCTGCCCGCGGCACGGTCATCCGGGAACATGCGCAGTCGCTGGCCTACTTTAAAATGGAAATGGCAAGTGGTGTGGCGGAACACGTTTTTGCGGATATGGAACCATTTACAGGCGTTTTTCCGGAGGTGGAGAAAAAACTGGAAACTCTTCTGGGACAGCGGGGGTTCCTAACGGACCTGAATGCGCGGCTGGAAGGGTTTGTGAATGTCTATGGGAACAACCATGACCTGATGCGGACGCATTTCTATAACCCTGAAAAAGTTCTGAAACAGTTTCAGCGTCTGGCGGCAAGGACGGTGCCTTATCAGGCACGGCCGGAATTTTCCTGGCAGGTGCACAGGGAGTTTATCACCCAGGATGAGATTGACGCATATCTGGCGAGGGGAGGCGCATATTCGGAAGGAAGGCTTTCAACTTATTCATTTTATCTGAGGAATGATTCCACAGAAGACCGGACGAATTTCATCAAAGAAAAATATGGGAGTGGCGGCCAGAGCAACGCACTCTCCGGGGCAGATGACTCCTGGGCGGATTTTGACGGGAAGGGGCTACGACTCAGCAAAAATGGAATCCGCAATCCGGAAACAGAGATTTTATTGCCATGGAAAAAGGTGGCACAGAGGGTGGGCTATTTAATCGATAACGGACGATTCCTGTCTCCGGCAGACTACGACCATATGGCAGAATACGAGCGCAGCACCCTGGCAGGGCAAATCCTCAGTTTTTATGGAGGAATGCCGCAGGAGATAGAAAGACCGTTTGCGTATCAGGCAGACGCCATACTGGCCTATGCGGAAAGCAAGGAGGATATCATTGCAACACTGGAAGACCATGAAAGATCGGAAACCATGCTGGAAGCGATGGAGACCGCATTGGCTGCGCTTCCCCTTGATACATTCGGGTATGAGGAAAAATCCAGGATACTTGTGGATATGCGCGGGTATGTGGACGGCAGTTATACCCTTTTCCCAAGCAGGAAAGAGCAGAGTGAGCCGTTGACCGAAAACAGGCAGATGTCACTGTTCGATTATCTGGATGCGGATGCTTTCCTGTCAGCGGAGGATAGCCAGGATGCGGCAGAGGAAGCAAAGCAGGATGAAGTTATTGGAAATGCGTCTACACCACAGGAGCGCTACAGCGTGGTTGATGTAGACTGGTATCCATCGAAAAAAGCATACTCGATCTGGGACAACCAGACGAATGATTACTATGTAGACAGGGATGGACTCACGATTGATTTTGACAGCCGCTGGCGGGCAGAAGAATATCGGGAGGATCTGGAAGAAAACCTGTTGGAGGAGCAAGAAGCGGAAGGCGCCCCGTCATTCGGGCAAGATGATTTAGAAAAATCCAGTTTACGTGTCAGACAGGGAGATGCTGTGGATGACCCGGAGAAAGTGGAACTCCGGAGTATCGTGCTGGAGTTGAACCCATTGGACAGAGCAGAAGATTCCGATGCATTGGATGAGTCAGAAAAAGCTGAGCAGGGCAGGCAGGAGGAGGTACGCCAGGAAGCGTCAACGCCATCAAATGAAGCGGAACCGGAACCAGAAACAGTCAGCCAGGAGGAGGTACGGCAGGAAGCATCAGATGTGGAAATTGAACCTGCGGAAAATCAGGAACGCATCAATTTCCGCATCACGGACGATGACCTCGGCGCAGGCGGCCTGAAGACAAAGTTCCGGGCAAATATGGCGGCAATCCATCTGTTGAAAGACCTGGAATCGGAGAACCGTCTGGCTACGCATGAAGAACAGGAGGTGCTTTCGCGTTATGTCGGTTGGGGCGGCATCCCGCAGGCATTTGACGAAAGAGCAGATGGCTGGGGAAATGAATATCAAGAACTGCGGTCGGCGCTTACCGAGGAGGAGTACAAAGAAGCGCGTGCTTCGACACTGAACGCATTTTATACGTCTCCTACAGTAATCAAAGCCATGTATGAAGCGCTGGAACACATGGGTCTCCGCACTGGGAATATCCTGGAGCCATCCTGCGGTATTGGAAATTTTATGGGGCTGATCCCGGAAAGTATGGCGGATGCCAGAATGTATGGGGTAGAACTGGACAGCATTTCCGGCCGGATTGCACAGCAGCTTTATCAGAAAAATACGATTTCCGTACAGGGCTTTGAGACGACACAGTATCCGGATAACTTTTTTGACTGTGTGATCGGAAATGTCCCGTTTGGCTCTTACCAGGTTCCGGACCGGCGATATTACCGTCATAATTTCATGATTCACGATTATTTTATCGCCAAGTCGATTGACCTGGTTCGTCCGGGTGGGATAATCGCGGTGGTCACCTCGAGCGGGACGATGGACAAGGCAAACTCTTCGGCAAGGGACTATATCAGAAACCGCGCGGATTTACTGGGGGCAATCCGTCTCCCCCGCGATGCGTTCCTGCGCAATGCCAACACGAATGTGGTTGCCGATATCCTGTTTTTACAAAAGCGGGACCGGGCGAACATTCAGCCCCCATCCTGGACAGAATTGGGAACGACGCCGGAGGGCTTTACTGTTAATTCGTATTTTGTGCAGTATCCGGAAATGGTGCTGGGGGAGTTTACCACGGAAAATACGCAGTACGGCAGGCAGGAGGTGACCGTCAGGCCGATGGAGGATGCGGATCTGTCCGCACAGCTGCATGAGGCGATCGCCCACATCCATGGGCAGATCACGGAGTATGAGCCGGAGGATGATGAACTGGCGGAAACAGAAAATCTGATTCAGGCAGACCCGCTTGTGAAGAATTTCAGCTTTACGGAGAAAGAGGGGGAAGTCTATTACCGTGAAAATTCGCAGATGCGCAGGATGACGTTTTCCAGGGATACCAAAGCACGTGTGCTGGGGATGATCCGGCTGCGCGATACCGTCCGTGAACTGATTGACTGCCAGTTAAATGATGGCAGTGACCAGGAAGTGCGGAGCCTGCAGCAGAGTCTGGAAAGCCAGTATGATGCTTTTACTGCCCAGTATGGCCTGATCAACAGCAAGACAAGTAAAAGAGCGTTTTCCAATGACAACAGCTACAGCCTGCTTGCGTCTCTGGAGATGCTGGACGAGGAAGGGAAACTGGAGCGGAAAGCGGATATTTTTACGAGGCGGACAATCCGCAGGGCGGAACCCGTGATGCACGTAGATACCGCCAGTGATGCCCTGGCCCTCTCCATTGGCGAAAAGGCCAGGGTTGACCTTCCGTATATGGCGGAGCTGCTTGGCACGCCGGGGCGCTACGGACAGGTGATCCAGGACCTGCAGGGCGTGATTTTCCTTGACCCGACGGAAGCATCAGAGGATGATGTGACGATAGGCTGGCACACGGCGGATGATTATCTGTCCGGTAACGTGCGGTCGAAGCTTCAGACAGCAAAGCAGTATGCGGAAAAGGATGACCGTTACGCAGTCAATGTGGAGTATCTTGAAAAAGTACAGCCGAAAGACCTGGATGCATCTGAGATTGAAGTCCGCCTGGGCGCGACCTGGGTGAAACCGGAGTACATCCGGCAGTTTATGGAATTTATTTTTCAGCCGCACTGGCGTGTGCGGATGAACATGGATGTGCAGTATTCCAGATTCACCGGGCAATGGCAGATCACCGGGAAATCGCGGGACAGCACAAACGTGAGGGCCACCACCACTTACGGCACGAAGCGGGCGAACGGTTACCGCCTGCTGGAGGATGCGCTGAACCTGCGGGATACGAAAATCTATGATACAGTCACCGATGAGGCCGGAAAAGAAAAGCGTGTCCTGAACCGGAATGAGACGACGCTGGCGCAGCAGAAACAGGAGATGATCAAAGAAGCGTTCAAAGACTGGATTTTCCGCGACATGGACAGGCGGGAGGATATCTGCAGGACGTATAATACGCTGTTTAATTCCATCCGCCCGCGTGAGTATGATGGGAGCCATATCCGTTTTGCCGGGATGAACCCGGAAATCACGCTGATGGAGCATCAGAGGAATGCCGTGGCGCACATTTTATATGGAAACAACACGCTCTTAGCGCATTGCGTTGGGGCTGGGAAGACGTTCGAGATGACCGCCGCGGCGATGGAAAGCATCCGCCTGGGGCTGGCACAGAAATGCCTGTTTGTTGTACCCAATCATCTGACCCAGCAGTGGGGAAGCGACTTCCTGCGGCTTTATCCGGGAGCCAATGTCCTCGTGGCAACCAAAAGGGATTTTGAGCCGGCGAACCGGAAGAAATTCTGTTCTCGGATCGCGACCGGGCAGTATGACGCCATCATCATTGGACACAGCCAGTTCGAACGGATTCCGCTGTCCGTGGAAAGGCAGGCTGCTTCCATTGAGCGTCAGATTGATGATATTATGCTTGCCCTTTCCGATGCTGACGCATCCGGGATGAGGAAGGGGAGTTTCACGGTAAAGCAGCTGGAAAAGACCAAGCGTTCCCTGGAGGCCAAACTGGCGAAGCTGAACGACCAGAGCAGGAAAGACGATGTGGTTACATTTGAACAGCTTGGAGTGGACAGATTGTTTGTGGATGAGAGCCATGGGTTCAAAAATTTGTTCATTTATACTAAAATGAACAATGTAGCCGGGCTATCACAGACAGATGCGCAGAAGAGCAGCGATATGTTTATGAAGTGCCAGTATATGGATGAGATTACGGGTGGGAGAGGAGTGACTTTTGCTACAGGCACACCCGTCAGCAACTCAATGGTAGAATTATTTACAATCATGCGATATTTACAGTATGACACGCTGCAAAATATGGGTCTGGGAAACTTTGATGCCTGGGCGGCGAACTTCGGTGAGACGACAACCACGGTGGAACTGGCTCCCGAGGGTACAGGATATCGTGCGATAACAAGGTTTGCACGTTTCTATAACCTGCCGGAGCTGATCTCTGTTTTCCGCGAGTGCGCGGATATACAGACCGCAGATATGCTGAACCTTCCGGTTCCGGAATCAGAGTTTATAGACGAAAAGCTGCAGCCGAGTGAGATTCAAAAAGAGATGGTGGAAAACTTTTCCAAAAGGGCGGATGCTGTCCGCAATGGAGAAGTTGATTCTACCGTTGATAATCTGCTGAAGATAACGACGGATGGCAGAAAGCTGGCGCTGGACCAGCGTCTGCTCAATGAGTTGCTTCCGGATGAAGCAGTCAGTAAAGTGAACCGCTGCGTGGATAATATTTTTGGCATTTGGAAGGACACGGAGGAGAAACGGTTGACACAGCTTGTTTTTTCGGATCTGTCTACGCCGAAAGCAGATGGTTCCTTCAATATTTACGATGATTTGAAAAAAAAGCTGGTTACCAAAGGCGTCCCGCCGGAGGAGATTGCGTTTATCCATACAGCGGATACCGAGGTAAAAAAAGAAGAGTTGTTCAGAAAAGTGCGGACCGGTCAGGTCCGTATTTTAGTTGGCTCAACCGTGAAGATGGGAGCCGGAACGAACGTGCAGGACCGGCTGATTGCTCTGCATCATCTGGATGTGCCGTGGAAGCCAGCTGATCTGGAGCAGCGCGAGGGCCGCATCCTCCGCCAGGGCAACCGCAATGAAAAAGTATTCATTTACCGCTACGTCACAGAAGGAACCTTCGACGCATTTTCCTGGCAGACTTTGGAGACAAAGCAGAAGTTTATCTCGCAGATCATGACGTCAAAGTCGCCTGTCCGTTCCGCAGAGGATGTGGATGACACGGCGCTGACCTATGCGGAGATCAAGGCGCTTGCGACAAGCAATCCTTATATTAAAGAAAAGATGTCGCTGGACGTGGATGTCAGCAAGCTGAAGCTTTTGAAAGCGAATTATAAGAGCCAGTTCTATCAGCTTGAATCGGATGTCGCAAAGAAATATCCGGGTGAGATCAGGGCAACCGAGCAGTATATCGTTGGATTGAAAGCGGATGCAGAAACGGTGCAGGCAATCCCGGCGCTGGATAAAGACCACTTTTCGATGACGGTCAATGGGACGGTATACAGCGAATACAAGGATGCAGGCGAAGCAGTGATAAATGCGGCTACTTCCATGCGGGCAGCGGGATTGGACGGCGTAATCGGGGACTACCATGGTTTTTCAATGGAAGCAACTTTTGATTTGTTTGCACGGCAGTATCTGGTTTCTTTGAAAAAAGACGGCGGAAGTTACCGGGTCGAGCTTGGGAAAGACCCTTCCGGCAACATCATGCGCATCAACCATGCCCTGACTGCAATTGGTGAAAAACTGCTTCCGCAGGCAGAACAGAAACTGGAAAACCTGCGCCAACAGATGCAGAACGCCCAGGAGGAACTGAAAAAACCGTTCCAGAAGGAACAGGAACTGGCTGAGAAATCGGCGCGTCTGGCAGAACTGAACGCACTTTTGAATATGGATGCGAGGGATAACGTGGACGCAATCGATGCGGGGGAGAAGGCAGAACCGGAGGAGATGGTATCTCCGGGAATCGGGCGGAATAGCGACGGGCAGAGCCAGTACAGGTACACAAAACCAAAATCGGCGGCTTACCGGTAACAGAACCCAAACAGCCTGGCCTATCGGGGATACGGGGAAAAGGGGGAATGTGAATGAATTTACAGGAGCTTTACAAAATGAGAAGGAACCAAGAGCAGGAGCTTCGGGCGGAGCTGGTCAGGGTGCAGGCGCAGGGAGGTGAGATGAATTTTCAGTATGCGGACCGCCTTGATTTTGACCGTATTGCTTACTGGTTTAAGCTGGAGATCGATACGGCATATGGAAGGATTTACCAATACTGCTTTGCGTGTAAATCACTGGCTGACCTGGAAAACGCTATTACGTGGGTGGTCAGTGACACCAGATTTTATGAAGCCACCGCTTTTGTTAAAAACCGCCCCTATGTGACGTTCCGGAGCCAGCAGGATATTGAATGGACTTTTGACTCTTATTACAGGGATTTTTACCGTTTTTCTGAAGATATCCGGGAGCCATATCCGGAACTGGTGGAGGACATATACACGTCAGAACAGATGGAGGAGATTTATCAGGCAAAAATTGACAGGAAGGAATATGCGGATTTTCATGATTGGCTGCAGGATATGTGCCGGTCTGGCTTTGTATATCAATGCCGGAACAGACCAATTGAAAAAGCGGTGAGTCCTGCTGTTAAAAGTTCTTCGGTAAAAGGTGAGGAGTTTTTGCTGAAAGGAAACGCTGACTGCTTTGCAATTTACCAGATCGACCGGGACAGCGCTGGAAGAGACTATAGGTTCTTTGGTATGAAATACCTGGATAAGCAGGGGCTGAAGCCGAACGGCGCCGATTACAATCTTGTGTACGCCGCCAGTTTTTCAGAAAAAGAGACGAGATCAGGGACAGAGATGCTTGAAGATATTTACGTGAGATTTAATGCTGACCTTCCGGAAGATTATGAAGGGCATTCCCTGTCTGTCAGTGATGTGGTTCTGGTTAACCAGAATGGGAAGGCGAGCGCCTGGTATGTGGATAGTATCGGCTTCAAAGAACTGCCTGAGTTTATCCGGGAGCGGCAAACTGTAGTTGATTTTTCGAGGACAGAAGGGCAGAAAATGATGAGTACCGTTGTGGCACCGAAATTGCCGCAGGAAAAACGGGAACAACCGAAACCGCATAGAGGGCGGTAAAGCTGAATTGCTTTGAAAATAAACCTGGACAATAATCAATTATGATGAGGAGAATGCAAAATGACGATTTGTGAATTTAAGGAAAAGGCAGAGAAACAGGAAAAACGGCTCCGTGCGTATGCAGCGGCTCTGGAGAAAATGCAGGAGAAACAGGATGCTGCAGAGGATGAAACAGAAAAATCAGAGGAAGAGGTGGGCGAATATGAATGAATGGGAAAATGGATGGGAAGAAGATGGAATCTCTTTAGATGAATTTTGCGGGTATGTGGTGGCACACATTAAAGACTATCTGCCGGATTCTTACCAGGACTGGGAGGCTCAGGTCGCGGATGTGACGAAACAGAATGGCATACAGAAAGGTCTTACCGTCAGAGACCCGGATGCGAATACAGCGCCGGTTATTTATCTTGATAATTACTACCACCTTTATCAGGAGAACAGGGAATTGTCAGGCCTGATGGAACAGATCGCCGGGATGCAGGTGGGTTATGACAGCCAGAAGCGCGGAAAATACGATTACGCCGGTAACGACATTTATGCCATCATGGATATGGTGGGCAACTGGGAAGCGGCGCGGTACAATGTCGTACTGGATGCGGTTGGATGTGAAAGAAACGCCGATCTGCTGACAGACAGGCCGCATATGAGACTGGATAACAGTGATATTGCGGCGATTTACAAAATTGAAATTGGAAAAGATGAAAACGGCTCTTATTCGATCCCGATCACAAATGAGATGCAGCATCGATACGGGATATCATTGGAAGAACTGCATGATCAGGCTTTAGCGAATTCGAAAGATCGCTATCCGGCACAGTTCCTTCCAATGGAAAGCTTTCTAATGGCGTCGGTTTTCGGATATTTAGACCCGAAAAATAATATGGAGTCCCTGGGTGAACTTGTGCCTTCAGGTAATGGTCCTTTAATCCTGTCGAACCAGGAACTGGTGCGGGGAGCCTGTACCTTGTTTTACCCTGGCGTATTGGATCAGGTAGTAGAGCGGTATCCGCAGGGCTTCTATCTTGCCCCATCTTCTGTACATGAAACACTAATCATACCAAAGAATGGCCTTATGTCCATAGAAGAAGCAGACCAGATGATTCAGGAAGTGAATCAGGTGGCCGTGTCGCCAGAAGAGCAGCTTTCCGATCTCGTACATGAGTATGATCCAGTAAGTAAGACGATATTCGCTCCGACGCTGGTTCAGAATCGTAAGCTGGCGCAGCCAGAGGTCACGGATCTGTTGCCTGATGGTCGATCAGATGGCAAACTTGATGGACTTTCAAATCTGCTGCAGGTTTCAGAAAAAACTTATGCACCAGAGCAAGCGCAGAAGGAAGAACGGCAGAAAACAGCACAGAAGAAGCACGCAGGACGATGAGCAATTCCTGTGCAGAAACTGATATGGCCACTGAAATAGCCTGGGCTGGCTGCTTTGTAGTCAGCTCATTTTTATGCGCAGAGCCGGGTAAGGAGCTTTGTGGCTGAATCCGCACCCGGCACGCGAGGTGAGCAGGATGTGGTTAAAAGGGAGATCGGATTTTTATGGAAATTGATAAAAAGCAGGAGAAGATAACAGAACAGATCCGGAAGACGGAGGAGCAGCTGAAAAAGCTGAAAGAAAAAGATGCCGAAATTAAAAAGCTTGCGAAGCAAAAGCGGGAAAAGAACCAGAGAGCGTGGTCACTCCGGTTTGATAAGCTTTTTCAGCCTATATTAATTCAGCAGTATGGTGCGGATTATTTTGAAGAAAGGCAGCCGGAAGAAGTAGTGAAGTGTTTTGTGTTCCCGGAACATTCGGATTTGCTGCCGGATAGAGAACTGCCTGCTGATGAAGAAGTATCGGGGACAGAAATTTTGAACAAAAGCGAAAACCCGGCAGAGGAGGTGCTTCGGTGGACGTAAAAGCAGATATGAGAATTGTTGATAAGGGAAGTTTACTTGCGGCAGGGGATGTGACCATAGATGGGCTGTTCACGATCCATGGGGTGAAGGTGGTCAGCTTTACAAGAGAGAATGGGGAGGCAAAATCTTCTGTTTTGCTTCCCCGCAGAAAGCTTGGGGAAAGCGACTGGCGGGATGTGCTGGAAGTCACCAAAGAGGTGAAAAAGGAGATTGATCTGGCTGTCAGTGAAAGCCTGTATAAGATCGCCCAAACAGATATTCATAAACCAAAAGTCGATGTTTCTGTAAATGTATATCAGAAAGATGACCTGCTCGGCTATGCTACAGTTACTTATGAGAACGCTATCACAATCAAAAACATCCGTATTTATAAGACGAAGGATGGTGCCGGCATCCGGCTTGCGTTTCCTTCCAGTCATGAAAATGGGGAATGGCATTCGCTGGTCGAGATCAGTGGTTTCCTATTTGACGGTGTAGTCAGGAGCAAGGTGCAGGAAGCTTATGAGGAAAAGATTAATGCGAAACAGCCCGAGGAAAGGAGAGCGGCGATATGAGTGAAGTGCAGGATGCCTGTCAGATTGTACTTGTCACGGGGAAAAGCGCGTACTGGGTCGGAAAAATCACATCGGAAGTCGCAATGATGATTCTGAAGCTGATGAATACGGTCTACCTGGCCAAATGGAAAGGTGCGACGACACTCAACCGATTCCGCAACATAAAGGGCGACGATTTTATGTTTATCAACGCCTCCACGGAGGACAGGGCGCTGCTGCAGCACATCGAAAAAGAGATGGAAGACCACGGGATACTGCTTGCGCGACTTCCGGATCTGTGCGGGGGCGATGGCCGCACACAGTATGTCATCTCTCCATCCGATGCGGCAAAATTCAAAGCATTCCTGCTTGACCATAATGCTGGCCGGTTCCGGGAAGTCAAAGTCGGCCCGATCAGCGCGGAAGATTATGCCCGCACTGGTATCGACCGCCATGGAAATGAAACTCCCGAGATGCAGGAACTCGCCCGGTCTGCGAGTGAGACGCTGCTAGAGCAGAAACAGCTCGGAATGCGTCCAATCGCTGGTATGCTTACGATGCAGGAAACAGCACCCCACGTATGGCGGATTTCACGCACCTGGAGGAAAAATAAAGAGCCCATCCGTCAACCGGCGGCAGAGCGGACAGAACTGCCGCTGGTGTCCCCGACGGTGCAGTATAACCTGATTCGACATGATGAAGAGGTAAGTGACCGCAGCGATATCTCATGGATAACCATGCCGCCATTCAAGCAGCACGAGAACTGGTCGATGTATGAGATGCCGGATGGAATCCATACCGTGATTATCCCCAAGTCGGATCAGTTTCAGATGACAACCGGGGGCGGCATCTTCTGCCGGGCGGCAATCTATACGGAGAAAATGTACCAGGTGGTCAACATGAAAAACGGCGCAATGGAATTGTCCTCTGGTCAGGAAGTGGCGGAAGCGATGAAGAAACCGGACATCCGGATGGAAAATGAGCGGTTGAAGAATCTCGCACATAATCTGAACCTGGAAATAGACCGGACAGAGCGCAAAGAACAGATAATTCGTAAAAACCAGCCGGATCAGAGTGTGGAGAGCAGCAAGAAGAATCAAAACCAGAAGAATTTAAATCAGAAGTCTCAGGCAAAAAATCTGGTTGAGAATCATACGAGACCGGTCAAGCCGCATAGCAGGATATAGACAGGGGTGAATGATTTTGAATATGCTGAACAAGAAGAAGCCGAACTATGGTTTCTTTTTCTTTTTATTCCTTCTTGCCCTGTATGTTGGGTACTGTCTTGGAAAACTTTACGGTCAGGAGATCAGTCTGGATAATCTGACGGACCTTCTACAGGAGGTACTGACACATCCATTACCGTTTGAGATGACTCCGATTACGTCGCGGACTGTCCTGGTGGCGATCCTGGTCTGGCTGATTGTTTTTGCCTATGATATGAGTAATCGACGTAATTATATGCCCGGACGCGAGTACGGCTCCGGCCGGATTGCCACGCCGCAGGAGATTAACAAAAAGCTGATGGACAGCGATGGAGTGAAAAATAAGATCCTCTCCGAGCATATCCGCATCAGCATGAACACTCGTATGACAGGGCTGAATAACAATGTGCTGATCATAGGCGGCTCTGGCGCGGGTAAATCCTTCTTTGTAGTAAAGCCAAACGGTTATAACTGCGGCTATACCTCATACGTGTTTTGTGATCCAAAGGGGTACGCTTATTCAAGATAAAAAATTTAATCTTGTTTGGGCATTACATTTTCAGAAAGGAGGGGATGTGAATGCCAAAAACAGCAGCCGCAGAAGATTTCACTGCTCTGTATGAACGTCTCTCCCACGACGATGAATTACAAGGGGAATCGAACAGCATTACGAACCAGAAGAAATATCTGGAAGACTACGCACGGCGGAACGGATTCCGGAAAATCCGGCATTTTACAGATGACGGTTACAGTGGCACCAACTTCAACCGTCCAGGCTTCAGTGCCCTGCTTTCGGAAATCGAAGCCGGACGGGTAAAGACGGTGATTGTGAAAGACATGAGCCGTTTCGGCAGGAATTATCTGCAGGTAGGCTTCTACACAGAAATGCTGTTTCCGGAAAAGGGTGTCCGTTTCATTGCGATCAATAACAGCATAGACAGCGCGAATCCGGCGGACAATGATTTCACGCCTTTTTTAAATATCATGAACGAATGGTACGCTAAGGACACCAGCAAGAAAATCCGGACGGTCTTCCGGTCGAGGATGCAGGACGGGAAGCGCTGCAGCGGCAGTATTCCCTACGGATATATCCGTAAGCCAGGCGACAAGCAGACACTTTATGTTGACGAGGAAGCGGCGGCAGTGGTCCGCCGGATATTCAAAAGGGCGGCAGAGGGAATCCCAATGAGTGAGATCGCCAGTGAACTGACGGAAGATAAGGTGCTGATTCCCGCAGCCTACAAGGAGAAATTGACGGAAGGAAACGCGCGCAGCCATTATTATCATGATAAATATACCTGGACATGTCAGGCAGTCAATAGCATTCTGGGGCGGCAGGAGTATCTGGGATATACGGTGCTTGGAAAAACTGTCCGGGAGAATTTTAAAAATCATAAGGTGAGGAAAGCCAGTCCGGACGAACTTCTGGTTTTTCCCAACACACATGAAGCAATCATTGACCAGGAGACATGGGATAATGCACAGCGGCTGAGAATCCGGAAACCGCGCCACCTGTCAAACGGCCAGATCACCCACCGCCTGTCCGGTATGATTTTCTGTGCAGACTGCGGCTCACGGATGAGCTACAGCAGCGCGGATACCCATCACCGGCCAAATGGGAAAACATATGACTGTGAATCGTATTTCCAGTGCAGCCACTACCGGAATATTTATGAACAATGCACCTCACATTACGTGAAAGCTTCCGTTTTGGAAGAGACGGTTCTCCGGGCTATCCAGAGTGTGTCCGTGTATGTCATGGAGAATGAGGAACGGTTTATCCGAGAGATGAAAGACCAGTGGAAGCAGCAGCAGTCGGAAGCCTCCGTAGAGAACCGGAAAGAGCTTGCGGCGGCACAGAGCCGGGTGGCTGAACTGGATATGCTGATCCGGAACCTGTATGAAAGTAACGCCGCCGGCAAGCTGCCTGACCGGCAGTTTCAGCGGCTGATGACACAGTATGATGCAGAACAGGAGCAGATGGAAAATCGGGTAACCGAGCTGCAGGCTCTGGCGGAAGAAACAGAATCTGAAAAGATGCAGGCGGAGCGTTTTGCCGCCCTTGTCCGCAAATATGGGGAATGCCAGGAAGTGACCGACCAGATGCTGTACGCATTTATTGAAAAAATCGTCGTTCATGCGGCAACCGGCGGACGCAGCATTTATCGACAGCAAAAGATAGATATTTATTTTAATTTTATCGGGAATTTTCAGCCGCCGGATGCTGCAGAACAGACAGAAGAAGAATTCATTGCAGAGGTTGAAAGCCGGCAGGCGGAAAAAAGGAAACGCTATGTTGCAAACCGTAGAGCGAAGGTTGAGGCTATGCGGACAGCAGCGGAAACCGATCCGGAAGCCGCCGCCCGGTATGAAGAATACCTACAAAGACGTAGAGAATCAGAGCGGGAAAACAGCAAACGGAGACGCCGGGAAGCCGGTATTATGCCGAGAACGCCGGCCCCGACCGATCCGGATGTCATTAAGGCGCGGGCAGCAGAAGCCCGCAAGCGTCGAAAAGTAGATCAGGAAGCGCGTATGGCGGCGGAACCAGAGTATGCGGAAATGATCCGTGCACGGAATAAGGAGTACAGCCGGCGCAAATGCGAAAAGGTGCGGGTCAAAAGGCAGGCACTGATTGAGCAGGCGGCAACCGATCCGCAAGCCGCGAGAGAGCTGGCAGAATTGAGGGCAAAAAACGCAGCCGCACAGAAACGCTACAGGGAGCGGAAACGCGCCATAGCAGAATCCAGATCGGTACAGGCTTTGGAGCCTGCTGAAGTAAAATCCGAGCCACTACAGGCTTCATCATCTTCGGAGAATCCGGCAGGGGAGGTGAACACGCAGGCAACTTGTAAAAATTCAGGGGAAGGAGGCTGATGATTATGAGATACCGTATTGAATTTATAGACAGAAGACCATGTAAGTATGTGCAGAGCCGCGAAGAATTGTTGTTATGGTTAAAAAATCCGTGCAATGGAGCGGTCAGTGACATCCGCAAGGTCTATACGAATGGCGCGACGGATTCTGTATTTGAAAAATATAAGCCGCTCATAAGTAATCCGAACCCATATATCCGGGAACGTAAAAAATGTCGTGTAAGATAAAAATTTTTGAGAACCGCCTTGTTTTATACAGGGCGGTTTTTGCATGGGAAAACAAACCGAAGGAGGAATCATTTATGCCGGACAACCGGAAATATTATTATCTCAAGCTGAAAGAGAATTATTTTGAGGATGATGCCATTGTGCTTCTTGAGAGTATGCCGGATGGCATCTTATACTCGAACATTCTTTTGAAACTGTATCTGAAATCGCTGAAAAACGGCGGAAAACTGGAGTTTGCGGAGAATATTCCCTACACATCCCAGATGATCGCCACGATTACCCGGCACCAGGTCGGCACGGTCGAAAAGGCCCTGCAGGTGTTTCTGCAGCTCGGCCTGGTGGAGCCTATGGAGAACGGCGCGCTGTATATGAGCAATATTGAGCTTATGATCGGGCAGTCTTCCACGGAGGCGGAGCGGAAGCGCCGGGCAAGGCTGGCCCTGAACCAGAAAAAATGTCTGCCGGACACCTCTGCGGACAAATGTCCACCATACACACCGGACAAATGTCCGGACATTTGTCCACCAGAGAGA
>JAJPXX010000085.1 GCA_021205225.1 Lachnospiraceae bacterium | reverse complement strand
AAAAATGGCGAAGATATTTAATGTGAACGGCGTATGCCTGCCGGAGCGGCACTACATGGTAGATCTCACCTCCCGGCTGAAAGCTATAAAGAATATGGTAGATGCCGGAAATTATTTTACAATCAACCGGGGGCGGCAGTATGGAAAGACCACGACAATTAACGCACTCGCTGATTATCTGAAAAAAGACTATACCGTAATAAACATGGATTTTCAGACACTAGATACCTATTCATTCGAAAATGTAGAAAACTTTGTGGCAGCTTTCGCCAGTGAAATACGGGATCTTGTAGATGAATTTCCGGAAGGAATTGAGGAGAATCTCTCTGCCTTTGAAGAAAAAAAATCAAATTTCAATTCCCTCCATGCCCTTTTTAAGGTGATAAAAGACTGGTGCAAAAAAGCAGCCAGACCACTTGTTCTGATTATAGACGAGGTTGACTCTGCTTCAAATAATCAGGTCTTTATTGACTTTCTCGCTCAGCTGCGGGCGTATTACCTGAAGCGTTCACGCGTCCCGGCGATTCATTCCGTCATTCTCGCGGGCGTATATGATATCCGGAGTATCCGGAAAAAGATTCGCCCCGATCAGGAACATCAGGAAAACAGCCCCTGGAACATTGCGGCTGATTTTGATGTAGACATGAGTTTTTCCACTTCCGATATCACGGGTATGTTATCGGAATATGAAAAGGATTACCATACCGGAATGAATCTCGGTGAAATAGCGGAATTGATTTACACTTACACCTCTGGCTATCCGGTTCTGGTTTCACGCCTCTGCAAGCTTCTGGATGAGAAAATCGCCGGAACCCCCGCGTTTCCAGACAAAAGCAGTGCATGGAGCAGAGAGGGCTTCAACGAGGCTCTAAAAATAATCATTAAAGAAGATAACCCTCTTTATGAGTCCATGCTTGGAAAGCTACGGTTATATCCGGAATTAAAAGCTTTTTTACAGGAGCTGCTGTTTAACGGTATCCCGATCCCCTATGTTGCGACATCCCCCTATATCAAAGATGCCGCTATGTTTGGATTTATCCGGAATGTGAATGAAACTGCCGTCATCTCAAACCGTATTTTTGAGACTGTCCTCTATAATACATTTATTGCGGAAGAATTTGCCGGAAACCAACTGTATGCTGTCGGCTCCAAAGAACGGAATCAGTTTATTATCGGCGGACACCTTGATATCCGGCGGATTCTTGAGAAATTCATCGAGACATTTGATGAGCTTTACGGGGAGGAGGATGAAAAATTTCTCGAGAAAATCGGCCGTAAATATTTTCTGCTGTTTTTAAAACCCATCATCAACGGAATTGGGAACTACAGTATTGAACCGCAGACCCGGAACGGCGATCGGATGGATCTTGTCATCTATTATCAGGGTGAACAAAATATCCTCGAGCTTAAGCTCTGGCATGGAGACGCATATAACAGCCGTGGGGAAGCGCAGCTTTCCGGTTATCTGGATTACTTCCATATGAAAAGGGGCTATATGCTCAGTTTCAACTTCAACAAAAACAAAACGCGCGGCATCAAAGAAATTGTTCTTGGAGATAAGCTTCTCATCGAAGCGGTTGTATAAATACATTGGATAAGTATATAAGAAAGGAACACCAATTACTTATGGAAGAGAACGCACTGATAAAGCTGGATGATGAATACGTAGAGCAGATGTTTCTCGGCCAGACGGAGAATCCGATTGCCATGTCCGGACTTTCGCTCACACAGGTAGAGAAGATCATCGACCAGATGGTAGAGTACAAAAAGCTCAGAATGATGTATACCTGCGCCCTCAAGGAGATTCGGACAAAATTCGACGTGCTTAACACAGAATTCAGCGTCCGTTATCAGCGCAACCCGATCAATTTTATTACCATGAGAGTGAAGAGTACACACAGTATTTTTGATAAAATGCGGCGGCAGGATCAGAAGCTTTCGATGAAATATCTGATCGAAAATATCAACGATATCGCCGGAATCCGCGTGATCTGCTCTTACGTAGATGATATTTACCTGCTGGCACAGGCTCTGATTGCGCAGGATGATATCCATCTGATACGGGAAAAGGACTATATCTCAAACCCGAAGCCGAACGGATATCGAAGCCTGCACCTGATCGTCAGCGTGCCGGTCTTCTTTACTGACCAGAAAAAGGATATGAAGGTAGAGGTACAGATCCGCACGATTGCCATGGACTTCTGGGCAAGCCTGGAGCATGAAATGAAATATAAAAAGGAGATCCCCAACCAGCAGATGATTGCAGATCGCCTGAAAAACTGCGCGGACATGATTTCAGAAACGGACATGACCATGCTGGATCTCCGCCGAGAGATCGAAGCTGCGGGAAACATGGAAAAAGAAAATGATACGGAACAGTTGGAAATCGAGTCGCTTCTGGAAAAAATCAAGCGGCTGGATGATCCAATACTCTGAGCGTTTGATTTTATAATGCTTTACAAATATGAGCAAAATCCCCGATTTTCAACAACCGGGGATTTTATGCGATTGATTGCGAAAGACTGCGTTATGAAATGATATACATGAAACCAATCTCGCTCACCGATAACGCGCCTTCCAAACAGCTCTTCGTCCTGCTACTCGCTCTCCCGCCCATATACTTCTATCTGAACAAGCGCCGGAAACGGTGAGCCGTCTTCCTCTCCTTTGATCAGGCGCTCCAGCTGCAGCCACTGGATCTCCCTTTCCTCAAACACATATTCCTGTGCTTCTCCGGTTTTTTTCAGCTCCAGTCCAACTTCACTGCCATCGGCAAAAACAACCGTCGCCTGCTTCCACCAGTTGTCATGCGGATAATCCGCCCTGGTGTAAAGAATGATCCGATCTGCCACTACCTTACGCCCAAAGTCCAGGCGCAGAAGCGCATCCGCACGCTGATTGATTCCCCAGGACTGATACGGCCATTCGCCATGACAGGACGTAACTTTCACCCCGTCAATGGCATTCATTGCCGCAAAGACCGACTCGCCGCGTGTTTCTACATTCGCGGAGGCGTGCGGAAAAGCGGAAGTATTCTCATGCTGATCCCAGGGATTGTACGCCAGATTGCGGTAAGGCGCCACCTCAAAGTCTCTGGCTTTCCGGACATACAGCAGATGCTTTTCTCCGGAAAACAGCTTTGGCGACCGGTTCACGCACTTTTCGCCGAAAGGAAGAATATAAGAAAGGTTGTCTGTCAGATAAAGCAATGCTTTTCCCCCGGCATCGTCCAGCTGAACCACATAAAAGCGGTCCTTCTCCTCGATTTCTACGCAGATCCGGTCTCCTTCCCGATAGACCCCCGAATACACAAGATTCACTTCATTTTCTCCTCTGGATACGGCTTTTGTCTTCATTTGTCCGTCCAGAATTTTAATACAGATCTGTCCCATTTTATACGTCCTTTCTGTAAATCCGCTGTGTCATCTGCATTTACCATATCAGAATTTCTGTATTTGTCAACTTATATAAAGCTCTTTTATATAACAAATCTGCCCTATTCGCCTGTACGTATGAAACAAGGCGCAGCCCTGTCTGAAGCTGCGCCCCTTTACTTACAATTTTATTCCACAGCAGCGCCCAAAAGCGCGGCATTTCTCTCTATGGCGTCGCTTCCATGCTTTACTGCTCTGCAAGGAAAGTGGTCAGCTGCTCCGTCAGTGCATCCAGAATCTCCTGTCCGCCATTCTCCATCGCTTCCGCTACGTTATGTTGGATCATCTCCGTCATCGTATCGTAGCTGTTGCCATCGCCATCTGTTTTGATACCATGCAGGATAACTGTTGCAATCTTATCGGTCACAGCCTTGCACTGTGCAACTGACGTAGAGAGGTCCACATCTGACGCATCGAAATGGAAACCGAGGATCGGATAGGATGTAAATGCTTCATCGGAGTATTCATATTCCCTGTAAGCCAGGGTATCCTCATCGTAAATCGTACTCTGAAGCACATAATTCGGGTTCCAGCTAAAGCTATAGCCGCCAAGATCATCGGCATAAGTGGAAAGCAGCGTGTAGGTGCCTTCTTCCTCGCCGTATTCAAAATCCTCTCCCTCGATACCAAGCTGAATCAGATCATGATCCTCCTGGGAGCCGAACAGCCAGTCAAGGAACTTCATTGTATACGGAATCTTAGTAGACGAAGCAGGAACTGCCCAGCCATTGTTTCCTTCCCGGTTGGTCGGAATCGCGCCAGTTTCCTTGTTTCGAATGCTGTCTACATATATAAAATAGCCAAGTGCTTCTTCGTTTCCCCAGGTATTTGTAAAGCTCTTCTTATCCGAATAGTCGTCCAATGTACCGATTACAGACGCAGACAGTCCCGCTTCGAAGTCCACATCATAGTCTGTCTTGCTCAAAGAATCCGGATCCATGTAGCCCGCTTCCTGCCACGCCGCAAATTGCTCATACCGCTCAATCCCAAAGTCACGGTTCCATCCCTCCGGGAAGTTTGCAAATGCTTCATCGCCGCTGCCCTGTACCGCGATATCTACCAACTGTCCGTCCTCACTGTAAATCCAGAATGTAAGACCGCCGCTTGAAATTGACTGGAGACCTGCCTGTGCAGAACCTTCAAATGCTTCACCCCTGACTGACTTCATCTGGAAGAATCCTCTTGACTGATTTGCGCCGTATGCAATTAGACCATTATCAATCGCGTACTTCCAGTATGCTTCCAGTTCTTCATAGCTGTTAATCTGACCATCTGTGCCAATGCCCCATTCCTGTGCCCAGTCCTTGCGGTACCATACAACCGGAATTCCGTTTCCGTAAGTCTCAAACAGCGGGATGTAGCACATGGAACCAAACCAGGTATTCGCTTCCATCGTGTCTTCCGAGAAGCCTGCCTTCAGACCCGGATATCCAGAATATCCATATAGAGGCGGAAGCTTTTTTCTACCGCTGCCTTTTCTCTGCCCGTCATCACTCCTGCATCCGCAATTATATCGTAAGGGATCGCCAGATGCTGGAAATAGTGTCCTTCCTGTACGTAGCTCTGGCTACATCCCCTTTTGCGCGCCGGATATCCATCCTCCTCATCCGTAAAATACCGGAAAAAAAGTGCGATTTTCTCCGCATACTCCCTTTTTCCCGTGAATGCGTACGCATAAGCGGCGGACATCATCCCCGTCTCTTCCTCTGTGTAATAGCAGTAATCCTTTCCGGCCAGCGGCGGATGAACCTCCCACTGTTCCGCCGCAGAAAGGTATTCCTGATAAGCAGGCTGATAGCAGGGGTATCTGCGGATTTTTTCCGCCACCTCCCGCCAGCCCTCCCTGTTGTGATAGATGTACGGATGCGGAAGAGACCGCATCGTTTCCAGCCGCACTGTCTGCGTACTGGTCGTTCTTCCATCTCGTGCGGACACACAGAGAACGGTCTCCTCATGTCCGCCCGGCGCCAGATTCAAAGGTACTATAACCCGGACGCGAAAAGCTCTGCTGCTATAGCCTGGAAGCAAAAATTCGCACTCTTTCCCGTATTCTCCTGAGGGGTTCTGCACAAATTCGGCTTCCATAGCTTCCCAGCCTTCATATTTCTGGAAGAGCCGGATTCCAACCGTCTCTGATGTACAGTTATACATCACTCCATCATAAAGAATGCTTTCCCCCGCTTCTCCTGATTTTCCCCTCACAGGGATTTCCACACTGACAAAGCGATCCCGGCACGCGCATAAAGAAAGCACTTTTATAGACGATCCGTTCTTCTGAATATCGTCAAAAGACACATCCGGCTTCCCGGCAGCCAATTCCACGGTAACCGCCGTCACAAACTGCCAGTAATCATCCCTGACTGTCTCCAGGGGAAACTCTTTTAGCGGAACATCCAGCGACAGGTGCGCCGCATCCGACCCATTCGGTATGGAAACCGGCACATTCACCGCACACACGAGAGGCGCCTGATCTGCGAAATCCACTTTTACCTGGATCGACAGCATCCCTGTTTTCAAAACGATATTCGGCCACACAGCCAGCTTTATCTGAAAACCATACCATCCCGCCAGGTCTGCTGCGCTGTCATTTTTCTGTACAAACCCATACGGGTAAAACCCTTTTGCGTTTTCCATAACCGGATACGAAAAACAAATTCCCCGTTCCGTCTCCTGCCTTTTCCATTGTTCACTAATGCGCTCTACAAAGTGAAATTCTGTTTCTTTCGCGTATCTCATCATTCCCGACTCACTCCATTCTCTTCCTTACCAGAGAAAAACATCTCCTCCCTTTAGTTTAAACATTGCTTCCATGAAATAGTAATCTCCATATATAATTGGAAATTCATGCTCCGGACTGTGGTATGCACCGCTGCATTTTTGCAGAATGCAATCATTGGTCTCATCGAAACAGCAATGCTGATCCGTCAGAGCGCGGAGCAGCTTTACCGCTGCCCGATGGTAAAGCTCCCGTTCGTCTTCTTTTACAAAAGCGGCAATTTCTAAAAGGCCGCCTGCCGCAATCGCCGCCGCCGTATCATCGTACCAGTACGGTTCATGCGGCTGTCGGAAGTCAACTGGAATCAGACCGTCCTCCGGAATATTGGCGATAAAATAATGTGCAATCCGTTTTGCAGTGTCCAGATACTCCTGTTTTCCCGTATGACGATAGCTGATCGCAAACCCGTAAAGCCCCCAGGTCTGTCCCCTGGTCCAGGAAGAGCCTTGTCCATATCCCTGTCCGCCATAATCGCGCACCATTTCTCCGGTTTCCGGATCAAATTCCACAATATGCCGAACGGAGCCGTCCGGTCGGACAAAATACCGCATTGCTGTATCAGCATGCGCCATAGCCATCCTGGTAAACCGCGGGTCGCCGCTCTCCTCTCCCGCCCAATACAAAAGGGAAATATTAAACATACAGTCAATGATCGCCCAGCCTCTGGTATCGTTATCTGGCTGATCATTCCACGCCCGGATAAAATTTCCATTCGCGTTAAACCGTCCTGCTAACAGATTCGCCGCGTGCATTCCGCGTCGCAGCGAGTCCTGATTCCCGGTCAGGCGGTAATCTGCCACGGCTGTTGGCATCCACATGAAACCAACGTCATGGTGAAGTCCACTGTACTCCGCAAAACACCGATCCAGTTTCTCCTCACTGTTCCGGGCAATCTCCCGATATTTTTCTTCGCCAGTCTCATGGTACATCAGCCACATCATGCCACCCCAGAATCCGTTGCACCACCAGTTGATGCCATCGTCCAAAGCGTATTTCCCTCCGTCACTTTTGTCATCATGCGTACCGTTCACGGTAGTATAAGGTATTTTATCCCTCGACTTTTCACTGACCCAGTCCATTTTTTCTCTGATTTTTTCGATGGTATCTTCCATCCATTTCTGTTCACTTAGCATCGTTCGCGCTTTCCCTCCTCATTTTTATCCTTTTCCTACCTCATTCAATTCTCCTTCTGACTGGCAGCGCCGCACTGCCCTCATCTGCCACAGAAATTCTTTCTGCTATCACTACTGACTATTTTTCCCGCGCCATCCCCGGCAGACTTCTGTCAAAATTCGATTTCATTACTATCATAAAGACCGGTCTTGCTTTCCTCAAGGCCGAAATCTAACAGTGTTAAAATCAAAACATTTTCGATTCTCCAAAAGATTACAGTTCCTTTTTTCGGCAAAAATCAAACTTTACAGGCTTTATCCTTATCTGTGATAATTTCAACGAAGCTGTCAGCAAAGCCGTCAGGCAAGATTACAAGGAGGAATAAAAGATGAAAGATATCAGAACCAGCGAACCCCCTGTCAGCATCTGGTTTGGCAATTTTTACCGGCCTGCCTACGATGATAAGGTATTTATAAAGGAAGAAATCCATCACCTGAAGCAGCTGGGTTTTAACAGCATCCAGCTCGACTCAAAGGCCTGGGAGGATTTTCATGACCGATTTAACGGGAAAGCTCCAAGTCCGTATGTGAAACAGCAGGAATATATGATGGAACAATGCCGTGAAAACGGGATCAGCTATCAATTTCTCGCCCTGTATCTCTGCGCAGACACCCTCTATCCAAACATCCGCTTTTCTCCACCCATCTTCGGAGAATCCGTGACCGCTGCGGACGGCACTGACGGCCGTTGGTATAAATACTGGTCGGACAAAGCAAAAGACTCCATGATCACACATATAAAAGGACTTTTGCAAACTTATGGAAATGGGATGACCGCTGTACGTTCCGGACGAATTGGTGAAGCCGAAACCGCGAATACCACAGCACCATGCAATTCAGGTGACAGGAATTCTGCCGCCTATCATTCCGTGCTTTATCCGCTCTGCTCCATGTGGGATCCGATCGTTGCACCAAGCTTCGATGAGGATGGCAGGATGCGCTATCTTGCATGGCTGGAACGACAATATGGCTCTATCGATGCACTCAATGCTGCTTATCATACCAAGTATGCTTCCTTTGAAGATATGCAAAAAGAGGATTACTGGTTTTCCTGCGCATATCCGGACGGTTCCCTTTATACAAAGGATGAACTGGACAAACACAGTCCAAAGGCACTGATCTGGGCGGACAACATGAAATGGCGAATATATGAACTCGAAGAATATTTTCGGGATATGCAAAAACGCATCCATGAGATCGATGGACAGATCTTTACGATCCCCTGTATGACGCAGTGGGGATATTTTCTGAACGTAGATCCCTCCCGTTTCCAGGTCGGACTGGGGGATCTGTGGGATACCGCAAACAGAGGAATTGATATTTTTAAATTGTCAAAATACGTAGACTGCTGCCATTTTATCTCTGTACCGGTCACCCCGGATGGAGACCCGAATGCCTACGTCACATCCGCACAGCATGCCATGATGCGTGCCATGAACACAGGACGGGAATTTATAGGCGGCATCTTCTGGGGGCGATTCCTGTACAATCATCTCTATGCGTACCTGACGCCCTGTGAAATTGTCGGCACAATCGTTGCCTCTGGAGCTTCCGGTTATGCGTCTTATGGAATGTGCGGCATGGATGACGGCGGCGTCCTGCACCGTATGGAAAACGGTTTTCTCAATTCGCTTCAGGCAGCAAATGAATGGGCAAAAGCTGTCATTCCCAGAATAAAAGGAAGATGTACGTCTCCCTTCGCAATTCTTTTTCCTTCCGCCATGGCATCATACGAGCCTATGGGCGTAGAAGGAAATAAAGAACGCCGAAGCGATTTTCTGGGATGGTATATGCTGTGCTGTGATCTGGGATATAGCTGCGACATCCTCGATCCCGTAGGCATCGAGGATGGACGGCTTGACCGCTATCGAGTGCTGATTATTCCGGAAAATGACTGTTATTTTCTGGATGACAACCAGAAGATGGAAAAAAGAATCCGGCTCTGGGTGGAAAAAGGAGGAGTCCTGATCCACTCACCTTTTGACGCTATCGCTGAAAACTGCTTCGCGATTTCTGCCCGTCCGCACATCGGAGAGCCCATTCAGTATGACGAAAAAATACTGACCCAGGGTGATGCTTTCTGTTCTTACGAAGCAAAAGCGGAAAATGACACCGTCGCCACCTGGCTCAGTGACGGCTCTGGCGTAATTGTGAAAAATACCATTGGCAAAGGGGTGGTCTATTCCTTTGGTTTCGCCTATGGTTACAGCTACTGCGCCAAAGGTATCCCACACGTTCCGCTCTCAGGAAAAAATAATGAGCTGTATCCCGTACAGCTCATGAAAACAAATATTCTGGAGCAGATCCTGAATGCGCGCGGAATTATACAACCCCCATTCCACGGAAAAGGTATTGAAACAGCGTATTTTGAAAATGCCATCATTATCGTCAATCACACGCCTCATCCCGTGAATCTGGAGGAGTTTTCAGATAAACCCATACACTACCAGCAGGATGCTGGAGGCTCCCTGCTGCTTCCGCACATGGCCGCCGCAATTTTTACGGAATAACTCGAGGTTTATGTCCTATTTGACTGTTTCCGCACACGAACCATTCAGGACAGTACCTCGCACTCGCTGCGAAGTACTGTCCTGAATATTTACAATCATTCTGGCTTTTCCCATCTTTCATACCTCTGGCAAACACTCTCATAAATATTTTTTCACTTCCGATAATTGCTGTGGCATGAGATTATCCTTCCCTATCCATTATCCCGCTCAGATCAATTTTATAAATCAGATCTCCAGGCTCCTCTTTTCGCAGACACATCAGCATATAGATCGGACAGTACGTAATCGCTCCATCCACTGGCAGAGGATCCAGGCAAAAAACATATGTTGGAAGCGCGACTCCCGCGTCTTTTAGCCAGAGAAAACTGTTCTCATACTTTGAAAACACAGCCCTCTCGTTCAGGTTTTTCATGATAAATCGTTTGTTCTGGCTGTTCAGTTCACTGGGGATCAGGTCAAAAATTTCCGCCAGATACAGCTTCTCATCTGGATCATATTTCGCGATATCCTTCCGATACAATTCACAGATATATTTCTGAACATTGTATACTTCACGAAGATTATTTGTCTCCAGATAGACCCGTACAGCTTCCGGCATTCCCCCTACAATCAGATAAAGCCAGAAAAGAGAAAGCAGCTTCTCATGAATCAGAGCCGTTACCGGCTTCTTTTCTGAAAAGCATTCATACATATGCGATATCACAGTATCGCCAATTCCATTCGCACGGCAGAATTCTTCAAAATCCAAAGGGAACATTTCGATGATTCCCATATACCCTACCGGCATGGAACGGATGTTTTTCATTTCTACCTCCAGAAATGAGCCGCTTAAAATATATCTATAACTTCCCTCTTCCACCAGAAACTTAACCGCCGTCAGGATTTCCGGACATTCCTGCACTTCATCCAGAAAAATAACTGTCTTCCCAGGGTTCAGATCCTTCTGCGAAAGAGCAGATATATTCAGCAAAATCTCCCTGCTGTCACGCGCCGCGACGAAAAGCTCCCTGGCATCCCGGTTTTCCAGAAAATTTAATTCCACAAAATCCGGATCCAGCTTTCCCACCACCCGGCGAATGGAAAAGGTCTTCCCAGTCTGTCTCGCACCTGTGATGAGAAGCGCTTTGTTCTGATTCTCTTTCAGGAAACATTCTATCTTTTTTTCCACTGCACGGTCAATCATGTCTTCCTTCCCCCTGATTTTATAAATCGTAGGCGTTTGCGAAACGCCAGAACCCGCATAAATCCGGGATTCTTTTTGCCACAA
>JAJPXX010000060.1 GCA_021205225.1 Lachnospiraceae bacterium | reverse complement strand
GAATCGCTCCATTCCTGTTCATAGCCTTAGACGCAGCTGCGAGCCTTCTTTTCTATGCGCATATTATACTGAATAAGTTTCAAAAGCTCAACCTTTTTCAGCAAATCATCCAGATCGAGCAGGAGACGGAATTGAAAAAGAAGAGAGCCAAAATGACTCTCTTCCAAAATATCAAATCATTTCCATATTAAAAGGACATTCCGCCGCCAAATACTATATCAAAACAGTCCGTAGCACTTCGTTGTATATCCTACGTAATCCGGAAGCGCGGTATCGAGGAAGGTCGACGGATCACCATAGTCCGGACCCCAGCCGGTGCCATCGTTGATGTCGCAGTTCATCTCGTAGCCATAGCTCGGATAGTAGGTTGCGTAATACCAGCCGTCATAGTCGCCCGCATCCACAAGATTCAGAATCACGGCTCCGCCGAGGATGGACTCCATTGACTGCTTCATGACGTTCGCGCGGTTCACCAGCGCCTCAACCTGTGATACATAAACCAGATCTACGTAAATCGGGTTCTCCGCGCTGACCTCTACGCCAGCCTCGGCAAGCTCCGCAACCGCTGTCTCAAACTCTGCCGCTGCATTTTCCTCATTAAACCAGCCGTCGAAGCCGTCGCTGCTGCCTGTGCCGTCGTCTGCGTCCGCACTGTATACGGTCATTGGAACGCCGTCTGCGTCCACCTGCGCCTGCATCACCGCGCCATAATAGGTACCTGCCGCAAAGGTGGTCGCCTCGCCGTTGATGTCCACGGTCACGTCCTCATCCAGGGTAACGAATCTACCCGGCGTCAGTGAGTTGCGGACAGAAACAAACTTCAGCTCCTCGCCTACAGACTGTGCATTCATGGAGCCTCTGTCTGTCGCGAAGGAAAGCGCTCTTCTGAAGTGAACGTTGCGCATCGCCTGGTTGCAGCGCTCCACATCCTCCTCGGTCTTCGAGGAAGCGGCGGTCGTGCCGTCATTGAAATTCGCGAGCGCGATGCGGTTCAGGTTATAGTTGTTGTAATAGGTCATGGAACCTGTGCCGGAGACTACGGAATAGTCATCAAAGATACCGTCGTCCACCGCAAGCTGTACGATCGAGTCGCTCAGGCTGACATAATCAATCGTGCCGGAGGTGAAATCGGTATAATATTTCGTCGGGTCGCTGCCATCGTTGTATTTCCAGGTAATGGTCTGCAAACGTACATTTTCTGCGTTCCAGTAAGTCGGGTTTGCGGAGAAAACAATCGAGTTCTGCTCTGTCAGGCTGGATACCAGATACGGGCCGCAGTACGCGATGGAATCCGGACCTTTGCCGTATGTATAATCCGCCGCGGACGGATCATAATCCATACCAAACTTGCCGCCCATGGACTCATAATAGGTGCGGCTCATCGGCGCGAATACGCTGTAGCCAAGCATGGTCAGGAAATACGAGCACGGATTCTCCAGCGTAAAGACAAGCGTTGTGTCATCCGTCGCTTCCACGCCGACCTCTGAGAAATCGGTAATCTCGCCATAAATGTACTCGCTGGCGTTCTTAATGATGCCCTCAATCAGGTATTCCAGACCGCCCTGCGCGTCCATCATATGCTGCAGGCCAGCCACAAAATCATCCGCCACGACAGCGGCAACCTCTCTGCCCTGGACATCCACCCAGGAAACGCCCTCGCGGATGTGGAAGGTATAGGTCAGTCCGTCGTCTGACACTTCATAGCTCTCCGCCAGCGCCGGCTGCAACTGGTTCTCATTGTCATATTCCAGAAGGCCGTCATAGGTCTGTACCACCTTCTCACAGTCAACCGTCAAAGAAGAAGACAAAACATCCCAGGTCACCGCGTCTGCATTGTAATTCAGGCTGTAGTTATCCTTTGTCTCGTAGCCGTTCTCCTCCAGGTATGCCAGCGCGGAATCCATAAAGGTACCGGTGCCGCGCAGTTCATTCCACATCGTCCGCAACTCTGTATAATCCGCTGCTTTGAGTGCTTCCGTCGTCAGCAGATAATTGTGCATCCGGTAAGAATCACTGCCCCACATCACGCTGGAACCTGACCCCGGCACAATCTTCGTAATCCGGTAATAGCCGCCGTCCGTCGTGGTCGGGAGTGTCACCGCTGACTCCATCAGCTTCGCCTCCGCAATCGCCATCAGCGCGTACCGTTCCGGCACAGTCTCTGCTGCCAGGGCTACCTGATACGAATCATAGAATTCGCCGAGTACCTCATAATAAAGCTCCGTCGAAGTCTCCGTGTAAGCGCTAAAATCAAAGTCCTCCTCTGCCAGAACCGCCTTCTGCGTATACAGACCACCAAACGCTGTAGAAACCGCCAGAGTCGCGGCCGTCGCCGCTGTTCCCTTCAAAAAGTCCCTTCTTGAAATCGTTACTGCCATCTTTTCGCCTCCTGAAATAATTGTCGAATGAAATATGCTTTCATTATGTTATCGCGTTACCCTGCTAAAGTCAACCAAAAAAAATATAGAAAGGGCAGTCTGTACATCCTCGTACTATGCTGCCCTTTCAACATAAGTCATATTCCTTTCATTCGCATAAATCCATTATACCGAATATCAGACTTTTGTCAACGCATAACTTTGGTAACAATTTCACTAATTATGTTACCTCTGCGTTTTCACCCCTCGCCGGGTGGCCTCCCACACTTCGCACGGGATAAGCCCTGACCACGCAGTAAGTGTGTGGTCGGGTTGCGACAAGTAACCTGATTATTCTATCCCCGCGAGGTCAAAATTTTCCAGCCACTGCTTTGCTTCCTCACACACGCCCCGCAGGCAGGCCTCGTCAAACGGGCTCTCCAGCTCCGCATTTTTCAGCAAATCCGTAAAGGTGCGGCTTCCGCCCTGCTCCGTGTAGGCCATATAGCGTGCCCAGGTTTTCGGGATCGCCGTCTGCTTCTCCCCCGCTTCGGCGCGTTCCCGCAGTTCTTTCTGCATCATCGCCCAGAATTCCAGCGACACCGTCTGCGCCAGGCAGTAATCGATGTAATAGAGCGGATAGGAGTAAATGTGGTGCTGCCGCTGCCAGCCCTCGCCCTCGGAATAAAACGGAATCTCGCCATCCAGCCGCATCCACGGCATATAGATGCCAAGCAGTTTCTTCCATGCCTCATGACGCTGCGCCGGGGTCATTTCCGGCCTTTCATAGACGATGTGCTGGAAATGATCGACCATTGTTCCGTAGGGGATAAATTTCAGCGCGCCGGAAAGGTGGCTGTACAGGAACTTCCGCGTATCCAACTTCTGGAAACGCCCCCTCGTTTCACTCGGCGGCAGCTCGCGCGACCCATTTTGATGCGCTTCGCACGGGGTTGGCTCAAAAAAGCCCTCCGCCCACGGCCAGGCGAGGAATTCCATCGACATCGAATGCACCTCGCAGGCCTCCGAGGTCGGCCAGCACGCGGACATCGGAATGCGGTCGCGGTTTTGATAATAGGCAAAGGCATGCCCCGCCTCGTGGGTCACCACCTCGACATCCCCCTGCGTCCCGTTAAAGTTGGCAAAGATAAACGGCACACCATAGTCTGGAATGCTTGTGCAGTAGCCGCCGCCCTCCTTGCCTTCCGTACTCAGCACATCCAGCAGGCCATGCTCCATCATCATCTCAAAAAACGCGCCGGTTTCCGGAGAAAGCTCATTGTAAAACTTTCTGCCCTGCGCCAGAATCTCCTCCGGCGTCCCGCAGGGGCGCGGATTCCCGGAACGGAATTCCAGCTGATTATCCGCAAAGCTCATCGGATATTCTTTTCCCAGTCGTTTTGCCTGCTCCCGGAAAATCCCGTCCGCCACCGGCACCAGATATTTCTGCACCGCCAGACGGAACTTCTCTACGTCCTCTTTCGTATAGCAGTTACGCCCCATCCGGTAATAACCGAGCTGCAGATAATTCTCATATCCGAGTTTTTTGCCCATCTCATCCCGCAGATGCACCAGCTCGTCGTAAAGCCCATCCAGCCGCTCCTGATTGTCCTTATACCACTGTCCTTCCGCCTTCCACGCGCGCTCGCGGCGCGCATCGTCCGGGTCATTCTTAAACGGCGTCATCTGAGAGAGCGTATAAGTCTTTCCTTCAAACACCACCTGCGCGGACGCCAGCAGCTTCTCGTATTCCTGCGTCAGATCATTCTCACGCTGGAGCTGCGGAATAATCTCTGGCGAAAAGGTCTTCAGCTCCATTTCGGCGTTGAGAAACATCAGATCCCCATATTCCGCCGCGAACTCTGCCCGGAACGGACTCTCAAGCAGCGCCATGGTCCACGCCTGCTGATATTCCTGAAGCTCCGGGTATGCCGCGTTCCAGAACCTCACTTCCTGATCATAATAGTCGTCGCGCGTGTCAATCGAATGACGGATACTCGCCAGAGTCGACAGCGTCGAGCTGTGTTTCTCCATCTCTTCCTTCTGTAAAAACACCGTCCGCGCAGACGCATAGTCCGGCGCATCCTTCAGCTGCTGTGTCAGCGCAGTGAGCGCTTTTTTCAATTCCTCCAGTTCCGGCCGTTCATACGGCATCTGAGAAAAATGGATCGGTTCCATATTCTTCGTCTCCTCCTTAAGCATATCCCTTTTCTTCAATCAGAATCCCCAGCCGCTCTGCCTCCGCGACCAGTTCCTCATTCCGCGCGTTCATCGTTCCGAACGCTGGAACACAATTGATCACGCGCTCGCAACCGCGCAGAATTTTCCTCGCCTCCTGCACCTTTTCCCCGCTGACTGGCTCAAACATCCGCTCTGTAACCACTGCGGACGCGAGATATTTTGCCACCTCGTAATCCACGTCATTTTCATGCAGAACCCCCGTGGCAAAGGGAATCCCTTCCCGCTGCAGCCGACGATAGGTCGGAATTGCACTGCCGCCCCCGCCAATCACAAATACCTCCGGCTCTCCTGCCGCCCCCGCCAGCTCAATGCTGCCAAAGCGGGGATTATAACTGCCCGCCGTTATCCCATAAAGCTGCCGGATATACTCTGGGGTAAAGACTTCCTCCGGCGTACCCGCGCGGTCAATGTGTTCCCCGTGAACGCAGATCACCTGGTCCGATACCTTCTGCGCCAGATCCAGCTCGTGCAGAGACATGATCACCGCGACCTGATTCTGCGCCACAAGCCGTTTTAATATGGAAAGAAGCTCCAGCTTATGACGGATATCCAGATACGAAGTCGGCTCATCGAGAATGATAATCTCCGGCTCCTGGCAAATCGCGCGCGCAAGCATAATCCTCTGCCTCTGCCCGTCGCTGATCGCCTTAAAATCCCGATCACACAGGTCGAGCGCGTGCACCATTTCCATCGCCTCCCGCACCTTCGCCCGGTCCTCATCGGTCAGAATGCCCAGCGTTCCCGTATAGGGATAACGCCCGGTCGCCACGATATCCTCACAGGTCATCAGCTCCGAATGCATCCGCTCCGTGAGCACAACCGCCATCTTCTGTGAAAGCTCCTTCCCGGAAAGCCGGTGCAAAACCTCATTTTCCAGATACACCGTGCCCGCAATCGTCTTCAATTGCCGCGTGATGCTCTTTAAAATCGTCGATTTCCCGCCGCCGTTCGGCCCGATCAGAGTCAGGATTTCTCCGCGGCCAACGTGCATCTCAATCTCACGGATCAGGGGCTTGCCGTCGTAGCCGACTGTGAGCTTTTCCGTGCGGAAGTAAAACTGTTGCGGCGAATTTCCCAGTTCTGTGTGTTTCACTGCCCCCGAAGCATCAGATTCAAACTTACGTGTATTGTCTGCTTTTGCTTCCGCCATTTCGATTACCCCGCTTTCCTCTTTACCATGATATAAATCACCACCGGCGCGCCAAACAGCGCGGTCACTGTGCTGATGGAAAGCTCCGTCGGGGAAAAGACCGTCCGCGCAATCAGATCACAGAACATGCAGAACACCGCGCCGCCCAGAAAGCAGGCCGGAATCACCAGGAGAGGCTTCGCCGTCTTTAGCAGGCTTTTCACCAGATGCGGCACCGCGATCCCCACAAAAGAAATCGGCCCCGCAAAGGCGGTCACACAGGCAGAGAGTACACTGGAGAGCAGAATCAGCGCCACGCGGAACGCGCGAATATTCACGCCAAGGTTCTGTGCGTACACCTCACCGAGCTGGTAAGCACTGATCGGCTTCGACAGGAAAAAGGTAATCACCATCGTCACACCCACCACCACTGCCATCACCGCCACATTGCTCCATGTCATGCCGGAAAAGCTTCCCTGCGACCAGTTATGCAGATTAACAATGTTGGAATCGTCCGCGAATGTCACCACGAAATCCGTAATCGCCGAGCAGATATAGCCAATCATCACACCGCAGATGACCAGCATCGACATCCGCTTCACCTTATGGGAGACCAGCAGCACAAAGCCCATGGAAATCATGGCGCCGACAAAGGCAGCAGCAATCATCTCGCCTGACGACATCGATTTGGACATGGAAAGATACCAGACCATCACCAGCGCTACGATCAGCTTGGAGCCGGAAGAGATGCCGAGTACAAACGGTCCTGCAATCGGATTTCCGAAAAAGGTTTGCAAAAGAAAGCCGGCCACAGAAAGTGCCCCGCCTAAAATCATAACTGCAAGAATCCTCGGAAGCCGAATCTGCCAGATGATATTGTAGGCCGTACTGTCGCCCGTCCGCAGAAAAATAATCCGGCAGATCTCCGCCACCGACAAATCTACACTGCCGGAATTCACATTCCAGACAAAGAGGACGCCGGTCAGCACAATTAATATAAGGAAAGAGAATGTGTAGCGCTTCATATGTAACCCCCCTGGTTTTCACCATGATAACACAATTGTTCAGGAATGCCAATCCTCTTCCCATCATTCCGTGATCCGGTGCAGATAATTCAGTTCACTGTCCTCTACATCCTCATCCGTCAGAATCGTATGAATCTCTACGATCAGATCGCCGAGGCTCGTGGTCTCCTGGAACAGATTTTTCCCCGTACACCAGACGTTCCCCTCCTGCACCGCCTTAAAATCCGCCAGCAGCGCACTTTTTCCATACAATTCATCCAAAGTATAGATTTCACCGTCAATGGTGCTGTTGTAAATGATATAGTCCGCGTCAACCGCCTGTGCGTAAAATTCTTCCATCGTCATATTCACCGTCGAAACCGCGCTGTCGTCCTCGCCCAGGTCGTCAAAAATATAGGTGCCGCCCGCGAGTTCAATCATTTTCGCCACATAATCGTTGGATTTGCGGACATTCACGCTGCCAGTCGAGGTGACGTAGAAAAACGCGACCGTCTTTCCCAGCGATTCGGAAGCCTCCACCTCCTGCACGCGCGTGACCTGCTCGTTGAAAATCTCCTCCGCCTCTTCTTCTTTTCCCAAAAGCACCGCATAAAGCTTCATCCACTCCGTCCGCCCCATCGGGTGAGACTCGTAGCTGGATCGTTCCACCAGCACTGGAATGCCAAACGCTTCCAGCTTCTCCTGCACCTCCGGATTGTGGTAAATCATGGTGGATTCAATCGCCAGGCCGCAGTTCTCCGCCAGGATCAGTTCATAATCCGGCGCACTGTATTTCCCTGCATAGAGAATATCACCCGCCTCCATCGCTTCCTGCGCCGCTTCAATATACCAGCCGCTCGCATTTGTGCCGGAAAGCCGGATGGAATCGAGCGCATCCAGAGAGCAGAAAAAGTCCATCGCGGAGGTCGCAACCAGATAAATATTCTCGATCGGCTGCTGCAAAACAGTCACATCCCCGTCAAGCCCGTCCGGAACATCCGCACCCTCCGGAACCACAAAGAACACATCCTCATCCGCAATGACAATCCGCGCATAACCGCCCTCATAATAATCCACTGTAAACATTTCCGCGTACAGAAGCTCCAGGCTGCTCTCCCAGGCAAGACCGCACCAGTCTTCACCAGAGGGGTAATTCCGTTCCCCGATTTCACTCATACCGGTTTCACTTATATCCGTTTCCTGTGCGTCAATGCTTTCCACAGCTGTCCCGGCAGCGGATACTTTTTCCGTATCACTTTTATCCGTATTCACGTCTGCTTCATCCGCCTCAGAGTCTATATCCCCATCTTCTGCTTCCGATGTATCATCCCCGCCTTCTGCGGCATCCGCATCATTCGTTTTCGTGTTTTCTATGTCATCTGTATCTTCGTCCGAAGCCGCCCCACAAATGGTCGAAGAATCAAAGTACAGCGTATATTCAATCTCATGCGGCGTGCTCATCGCGGTCGTATCCGCGGTGACCGCCATCTCATAATCAAAACCGTCAACCGGAATCTCAAAAGCAGAATTTCCTTCCGTATTCACCGGCTCATACCGTTCCCCATCGATCAGCATATAATCATAATAACTACTACTGAAAACAATCGTCGCGGTTACCCGTCCATCCTCAATCGCAATCGTCGCAGGACTCTCGACCGAAGCTTTCCCGGAGCCGCCGCTCAGTGTAACGTCAATCCAATAGCACCCGTCTGCCAGTCCCAGATCGCCCGCAGTTATCATGGTGTCCGTACTCTCATCCGCATCCTCTTCTCCCGAATCATCAGAGTTCTCGGAGGCTGACACATTCAGAGCATTCACCGGGCAAGCTAAATATATCCCTGATATCATTCCAGCTGTTATCAGCAAAGCAAAAACGATTCCCGCAAAAAAAGCTTTTCTATTCTTCATAATCATCCTCCGATATCCAGCAATTCCAGCTTCACTGCTTTACGCTCAGGTAATCGAGCAAGAGGCGGCTTGTCGGCTCCTGTTCATCCGCGCGGTTGCTGCGTGCCAGTGGCACGCGTTTAGCCCTCGCCGGGCGGCATCCCGTACAAAAAACAGACGGGTGCGGCTTTAGCCGCAAAATTCCTTACCCGGCTCTGTGCATAAAAAGATTCTGCCCCCGCAGAGTAAAGCGAGGGCAGAATGCATCAAATATTTTCAGTTACAAACCTTTTACTCTGCCGCTACCGGATTGGAGACGCTGACCTTATGGTCATACCATACGCCCTTTGTCCCAATCAGTGCCACATCATATTCCTCGTCCAGTGCCGGTACCGGAATATCAAAGCCATAGACCTCTTCGGTCGTGCCATCACTGTAGGTAACGGTATCAATCGTCGGCTCAAGCAGAACCGCGCCCTCTGTTTCAGCATCCGCAGCCAGCCCGTAATAGAGGTTCACAATACTCTGAGATACCAGCGTCACATGCACGGTCATCTCGCCATTCTCGACGGTCAGGGTCGCCTTGCCGTCCAGCGCCTCATTTACGTGAAACATGCTGCTGTCGGTGTCAAAATCCACCGTATATACGCCATCTGCCAGAGCAGCCGTCTCGGTCGCATCCTCTGCCTCATCCGTATCTGAACTGCCATCAAGTCCCAGGGATTCGATCGCCGCTGCGGTGTGCGCTACATAGAGCTCCTGTACCGCTTCGATTCTTCCCATGCCTTCGATCTGCGTGTCTACGCTCTCAAAATAACCGGATGCGTTGAACATGCTCAGCCAGGAATCCTCATCCTCACCAGCCATGTCATTGTTCGCATGATCGCCTGCCACTACCATCAGCGGGCGCAGGATAACCTTCGTGTAGCCAGCCGCGTAAACTGCCTCAATGACTGCCTCGCAGGCGGTCTCTTCCGGCTCGCCCTCTACGGTGCCGATGAACACGTTTTCATAGCCAAGCTCATCCATCTGGGTCTGCATCTGGCTGTAGGAAACCTTGGCAGTGTGAGAAGTGCCATGCCCCATCAGCACAATCGCAGTACCGTCTTCCGCTGCCGCTTCCAGGCTGTCATAATCGGAGCTCTCTACTGCTGCCGCTACCACTGCTTCTGCCACAGCCGCCTTATCCTCATTGATAACCGTAGCGTCGTCGCCAACCTCGCCAAGCAGCGGCTCTGCGACTACTACAGACTCGAACTGATCTGCGTATTCCTCAACCGCCTCAACCAGCTCATCATACTCCGCGCCGTGCATCAGATGCGTCGGCTGGATTACCAGATTCTTCACACCGTTTGCAACTGCGCGCTCCAGCGCCTGCTCTACATTATCAATCGCCTCGCCGTCGCGGGACTGCACATGGTTGATGATGATCTGTGCGGTAAACGCTCTTCTCACCGACCAGTCCGGATACGCCTCAGCAATCGCGTCCTCGATCGCCTTGATGTCCTCTACACGGCTGTCATTAAAGGAAGTACCGAAGCTTACAACCAGAATCTCATTTTCACCAATATCATCCTGATTCCGGGCGTCGTCCAGAGAAGCATCGCCGGTATCTCTGCCGAAATAATCCGGATCTGCGTTCTCGCCCTCGACCAGTTCCTTCTGCTCGTCGGTCAGCGCGTCCCAGGCTTCTTTCGCTGCCTCGCACTGCGCGTCCGTGTCATCCGTCCTTGTCTGCACATAGATCGCGTCGATCAGCGCCGCCACCTCATCCGCAGCCGCCTGGTCTTCGTCCGAAACCGCTGCTTCCGTTGTCTCCTCTGCAAAAACATTTGCCGACTCCATCGAAAAAACGGTGGTCATCGCAAGTGCGACTGCGAGAGCTTTCAGTGTTTTTCTTTTCATCTTGAATCCCTCCTGTAATATGTCATAAGGGGGGACCGGCTTGCCGGTGGATCCCTTATGACGCAGGCCGTGCCATTGCCGAAGGCAATTTAGCATGGCGCGGCTCTCCCGGATAATAGGTACAGGGTCTCTCACAGCCAGAACGCGCAAGAAAAAACCCTCTTACACAGGGTAAAAGGGTGAACGAAACAGGAGTGTGCTTCCCGGTCAACTCTCCATCCAGAGAGCGCCTTCTGACAACTCCTCTCCATCCGCGAACCAATTCCCCGTGGTTCGGAACACATCTTCATTCGTAACGGCTCTGTGCTTTCGCAGTTACCTCGCATCTTCTTGAGGTTCCTGTGAAATCTCCCGCACAAATCTGTGTCCCATGGCATACCGCAGCGGGCAGGTCTCCTGGCTCATCGGTCACCACGCCAGCCGCCTTCCCAGTTTCCCAGTGGCATATCGGCCGCGCTCCCGAAATACAGTGACGGGATCGTACAGGATTCTCACCTGTTTCCCTCTTAGCCGGATTATTATCAGACAGAAGCATATTCACACATCTATGCTTAAAACCATAACCCGGAACCAGCTGTGTTATAAAGTTAATAAAAAACAATCCGAAGCGGGAATTTTCACGCGGTCGCGCGAACTCTCCGCCTCGCTTTCCATAGTGTACTACAACGATTGTTAAATTTCAAGCAATTATTCGCCTGAATTTCTGACCTGTAATCCCTCTTAACCGTTCACCTGCGCCGCAATCAGCTTTCCAGACAAATCTCCCCGCCAAACTGCTCCCGCACGAACATACGGGCGCGATGGATTCTGGAGCGCAGCACACCAGGCTTCACCCCGAGCCATCTGGAAGCTTCTTCATAAGAAAGCTCCTCCACACAAATCAGATACACGGTCTCATACCACAGCGGATGAGACGCCTTTAGTTCGCCCATAATCCGCTTGATCAGGTCTTCATGATACATGGAAATCTCAATTTCCACTGCCTTTGCACTGCCCTGTATTCCATTTACAGTGCCTTCCAGCACATCCTCATCCATCCCCAGCTCCGGCTTGCGGCAGATTCTCCGAATGTAGTCAATCGCGGCATTCCTCGCACAGCGAAACAGCCAGCATTTCTCCGCACCCGGCATCACAATATCCATATGCTGATAAAAGGACATAAATACAGTCTGTGAAATATCTTCTGCAGCCTCATGATTCTTCACCCACTCGTAAGCAATCCGGATCACATAACGCTGGTACTTTGCATAGCAGTCGCAAAATCTTTCGTTTTTCATTTTTCTCTTCTCCCCCAATGGCATCACTTACTGTGAACCCATAAAAGCAGTATACTACAATTTGTGTCTTCCGTAAAGGACAAATACACGCTTTTGTGTCCTTTTTGCAGTATAGGGCCAACAGCATCCGCTTTCTGTTTTACTCACAACCGTTCCAGCTCATCCATCCATAACCGTGCGCAGGCGTCGCTCGGCATACGCAGATCCCCGCGCGGAGAGAGCGCCACGCTGCCGACCTTCGGCCCATCCGGAATGCACGACCGCTTGAACTGCTGGGCAAAGAACCGCCTGTAAAAGACTTTCAGCCATTTCAGGATTGTTTTCTCATCATAAACACCCGCAAACGCCAGCTTCGCGATACGGTAAATCTTTGTCGGCGAATAGCCGAACCGCAGCAGGTAATAAAGGAAAAAGTCGTGAAGCTCATACGGTCCGACAATATCCTCTGTCTTCTGGGCAATTTCACCATTCTGCGGAGGCAGCAGCTCCGGGCTGACCGGCGTATCCAGCACATCATACAGGATCTCACTCACCGTATTATCCCCGCAGGTATCCGCGTAATAGCGCATCAGATGGCGCACCAGTGTCTTCGGCACAGAGCAGTTGACCGCGTACATGGACATATGGTCGCCATTGTAGGTCGCCCAGCCGAGCGCCAGCTCCGACATATCACCCGTGCCGACCACCAGCCCGCCCGTTTTATTGGCAATATCCATCAGAATCTGCGTCCGTTCCCGCGCCTGAGAGTTCTCGTAAGTCACATCATGCACCTCCGGATCTTGCCCGATATCGCGGAAGTGAATATTCACAGCATCCCGGATATCCACCTCCAGCAGCTGCGCCCCCAGGCTTTTTGTCAGGCTGCAGGCATTCTGGTATGTGCGGTCCGTCGTGCCAAATCCGGGCATTGTCACAGCAGTCATAGTCGCACGCGGAAGGTCAAGCAGATCACAGGCCTTCGTCATTACCAGCAGGGCGAGCGTCGAATCCAGGCCGCCGGAAATCCCGACCACAATACTTTTTGCGCCGGTATGCCGCATCCGTTTTTTCAGGCCGAGCGCCTGAATCATCAGAATCTCCTCGCATCTACGGCCGCGGTCCGCCTCTCCCGCCGGCACAAACGGCGCCGGATCAAAGCTGCGGGTCAGAGGAGTTTCTTCCATATATAAATGGAACGGAACCTTCACATACGCCCCCAATGAACCCTCCGAAGCATACCGTCCCGCCGTGTGTCCCGGAATACGCCCCGGCTCCGCATTGTCCGGCGCGCTCATACGGTTTCCCATCCCATACCCGGAAACATAATTTGCCGCCGGAAACGTCGTCATCCGCCGACGCTCCGCGCGCAGGCGGCCGATATCAAATTCCGCAAACGTGATTCCGCTTTCAAAACGCGGGGACTGCGCAAGAATATGCCCATTCTCTGCGATCAGGCTGTGCCCGCCATAGACCAGATCCTGCGTTGACTCGCCTTCTCCCGCACTTGCGTAGATATAACCGCACAGCAGACGCGCCGACTGCCCCTCAACCAGCGACCTGCGGTAATCACTTTTTCCAGCCACCTCATCACTTGCCGAGAGATTCACAATCACATTCGCACCGGCCAGTGCATGAGCGATACTTGGCGGATTCGGCGCCCACAGATCCTCACACAGCTCTGCCGCGACAACCAGTCCCATCTCCGGCGGCATTTTCAATCCGGAAGCACCATTCGAAGCATCATTCTCCGTACCTTTGCCAGCAGCTTCCAAAGCTGAAGTCCACGATCCCCTGCTTTCCGTTTCAGACACAAACAACAGGTTCATCCCAAATGGCACCGTTCTGCCGTCAAACTCCACATACGTAACCGCTTCATTTCCGGGCGTAAAATGTCTCGCCTCATAAAACTCATTGTAATTCGGAAGATACCGCTTCGGCACAAATCCCAACAGCTCACCATCAGAAAACGCCGCCGCCACATTGTATAATTTCCCATTTACCTCCAGCGGCAGCCCGGCAAAAATCAGCGCATCCTTTCCCGCGGAATACGCAACCATCTGCGCCAGCGCCCGACGCGCAGCCAGAAGCAGCGTCTCCTGCCAAAACAGATCCCCGCAGGTATAGCCCGTAATGCAAAGCTCCGGAAACACCAGAATTTTCACGTGTTCCTGCACCGCCTCATCTATCCCGGCGCAAATGCTCTCTGTATTAAAAACACAGTCCGCCACCCGGATTCCCGGGGATAGCGCCGCTACCTTTATGAAACCGTCCTTCATCGTCTTCTCCTTCTGATCGTGCCCTTCTGGTACTGCCTGTACCTAATAGCCTGTATCGTAATTCCATATACATTCTGCCTGTTTCGCCGATCGCACATAGCAACAGTCTGCTGGTACCTCGTCTCTGACTCATCCAGACCAGAAACAACGGTTCTTCATGCACGCTGGCTAATCATTAACAGCTCACGCAATTCTCCCACGCTCACCCTGTATTTTTTATCACAGAACTGACAGTTCACCTCAATCGGCTCCCCGTCCGCGATCATTTCCTCCAGTTCCTTCTTACCCAGGCTGATCAGTACGCGCTCAATCCGCTCGCGTGAGCAGTCACAGCGATACTGTGTCGGTATTTTGTCCAGAATCTCCAGATGAAATTCACCGAGAAGCTCTTCCAGAATCTGCTCCGGCTCCATCCCCGCGTCCAGCATGGCGGTAACCGGACGCACCCCGGCCAGCTTCCGCTCCAGCCGGTCAATCACATCATCCGGCGTAAACGGCATTAGCTGAATGATAAAACCGCCTGCCTGCCGTACCTTTCCTACCTCAGCCAGATCGCCTTCCAGCGCCAGAGCTTCCTTTGAGGCTCCTTCCGGCTGATCAGCCTTTAAACTGGCGTTTCTCTCCAGCAGCACGCCCAGTCCCACTGAAGACGGCACCTGCTCCGACATCGCAAAATAATAGGTCAGATCATCCCCAATCTCCCCGGTCTGCAGCGCGCTCTGCCCGATATAAGGCTCCTTCAGCCCCAGATCGCGAATCACACGCAGAACGCCATTTCCGACCGCACCGCCAACGTCCAGTTTTCCCTTATCCGTCGCCGGCAGGTAAACACCCGGATGATTCACATACCCCTTCACATTCGCCGCGGAATCCGCCGTAACTGTAATCCCGCCAATCGGACCATCCCCGCCAATCTGCAGCGTCAGAAGATCCTTCTCGCCCTTCATCATCGCTCCCATCATCGCTCCCGCCGTCAGAAGCCGTCCAAGCGCCGCCGTCGCTACCGGACTCGTATTGTGATAGCCGCGCGCCGTCTCCACCAAATCCTTTGTTGTCGCCGCAAAAGCGCGAATCTGCTGATCCGCTGCCACGGCTCTTACAATATAATCCATTCCGTCTCTCCTCATCAGCGCTGCCTGAGATTCGCATCAGCCAACTCCCAGGCAGCCCTATTGCTTTTATTACCGATACTGATTCTACCACACTCTGTTTCTGTTGACCATAAAAAACTTTCTGTGTTATACTTGCCGTAAACATTTTATAGTAAACGACGTTAGTCGTTTTACCAGTCCATGACCAGGACAAAATCCGCGGCCTGCTGTTTTGGACATTCCATTAATACAACGTACAACTGTTCAAATTGTCACAGATATGAAAAGAAAGGACAGGACATTTCATGATGAATACCACCAGAATCGACCGAGCTGCCGATGATATGGAAAACATTTTAAGAGAAGAGATCACTGCCGGCGGTGTGCCGGGCGCTTCCTTCGCCGTGTTGTATCACGGCAAAACTGTTATCCGCCGACACATCAACTACGAGCCGGATGCCATTTTCCGGGTTTATTCCATGAGTAAGCCTGTTACCGCCGTCGCCGCCCATATTCTCTGGGAGCGCGGCAAATTAGACTGGCTTACCCCTCTGTCCAGCTATCTGCCGGAGTTCGCCCACATGAAGGTGCTCACCGAATCCGGACTGACAGAAGCAAACCGCCCGATTTTCCTGATTGACCTGCTGCGAATGACATCCGGGATTGTCTACCCGGACAGTGATCTTGCCGGTCAGCCAATGCAGGAGCTTTTTGACCGCATCCAGAAGGAAATCGTCAGCGGAAAACAGACCTCGACGCAAGAGCTATGCCGCCTGATCGCGCAGCAGCCGCTGGCATTCCACCCTGGCGAGCGCTGGCGTTATGGCTTAAGCTGCGATGTAATGGGCGCAGTCATTGAAAAGGTCGCCGATCAGCCCTTAAGCGAATTCATGGCGAAAGAAATCTTTGAGCCGCTCGGTATGGTCGATACCGGGTTTTACGTGCCAAAAGAAAAACAGAGCCGCTTTACGACTCTGTATGAAGTGAACGCAGATGCGCAGACGGAAACCGACGCATCCTCTGAACCAGACGCAGCAGGTGTCCCGATTTCCAAAGCAATAACAGAAAACACCAGTTCGCTCCGCTACAAAGAGGCGGCCTCCCGCCATCTTTGCCTGACTAAGTGCCTGACCCCGCCCGCTTTTGAGTCCGGCGGCGCCGGTATTGTATCTACCCTGGATGACTACGCGAAATTCGCGGATATGCTGGCGCACTATGGCGTTGGCAACGGCCACCGCATTCTCGGCCGCAAGACCGTCGAGTGCTTCGAACACGGCCAGCTGGACGAAGCGCAGAAAAAGACCATTTATTTCGACCAGATCCGCGGCTATAACTATGGCAATTTCATGCGCGTCTACGACGACCGCACCGAATCCGGCTGCAGCGGAGACAAAGGTGAATTCGGCTGGGACGGTTGGACCGGCCCGTATTTTCTCGCAAATCCGAAAGAAGAGTTCGCGTTCGTCCTGATGCTCCAGGTCGGCGGCTACTACCACCCGGAAATGATCCGCAGGCTGCGGAATACCGCGTACTCAATAATAGAATAAGCTCCTGTCGCGCCACCGCTATTAAAATAGAATCCCGCTTTGCGGGATTCTCGCGCTGCCGCGCGTCTGCGTAAGCAGACAGTTTCCTCTGGAGCGGCATGTGCATCCCCCGCCAAAAGTTATCTTTTGAATATAATTTCCACCGGCTTTACCCCGGTCAGCTCCACACTCTTCTCATCCGGCTGGCTGCAGCCAACATAGATTTCATATGTGCCGCCTGTTTCCCTGCGGACGCCTTCAGCATCTACTACAGTAAACGCGCTCGCCGCAAGCGGAAGTGTCACCTGCTTTGTTTCGCCAGCTTTTACAAAGATCTTCGCGAAGGCCGCAAGCTGCGGATTCGGCACCGCATCCGCGGAATCCGTATTTTTCACATAAACCTGCACAACATCCTGCGTGTCTCTGACTCCATGGTTGGCAATCTCCGCCACTACTGCGCCTGACCCGCTCACCGCATCTTCAGTCTCTATCCGCGCCGCAGTGACTTCTACGTCTCCATAAGTCAGTCCATATCCGAACGGATACTGTGCTTTCCCGGTCATATAACGGTAAGTGCACCCCTGCATCGAATAGTCTGTAAACTCCGGCAGCTCTTCCAGCGTCTCATAAAAGGTCACCGGCAGCTTTCCGGACGGAGAAACATCCCCGAACAGCACACGCGCTGCCGCACATCCTCCCTCACAGCCTGGATACCACAGATCGAGAATCGCATCGAAATGCTCCGCCGCATAGCCAAGGTCAATATCACTGCCCGCCATCAGAAGCAGAACCGTCGGCTTGCCGCAGGCTGCCACAGTCTCCATCAGCTCCCGCTGCACCTTTGGAAGCTGCAAATCTTCTTTATCACCGGAGGCGTAGCTGTTTCCGGTGTCGCCCTCCTCGCCTTCGAGCGTCTCGTCCAGACCAACGCACAGAATCACCACATCGCTCGCCCTGGCGACCGCTCTGGCCTCAGCCAGACGATCCTGCCCCTGCGAGAGGCCCTCCGTCCGGTCGCGGAACAGAGAACAGCCAACACTCGTCAGCACACGCACGCACGTCCCCAGATAATCCTGAATGCCTTCCTGAATGGTGACATAACGTGATGCCGTACCGTGATAATTTCCGGCAAGCGCCGCGCGGCTGTCCATATTCGGTCCAATCAGACCGATCGTCTTAATCTTTTCTTTCTGAAGCGGGAGAATTCCGTTGTTTTTCAGAAGAACAAAGCTCTCCTCCGCCGCTTTTTGAGCCATCGCCAGATGCTCCGGCGACTCGATCTCCGTGTAGGGAATCGCGTCATACTCACTGCCGTCAAACAGGCCGAGCAGATGTCTTGTCGTAAAGAGGCGTACAGCCGCCTCGGTAATCGTCTCCTCTGTTACCAGGCCTTCCTGGTACGCTTTCATAATATAAAGATAAGTATTTCCGCAGTTCAGGTCGCAGCCGGTATTGACCGCAAGCGCCGCAGACTCTGTCGCGTTTTTTGTTACCAGATGATTCTCATGGAAATCACGGATCGCCCAGCAGTCGGAGACAAAATGCCCCTCAAAGCCCCAGTCGCCGCGCAGCTTCTTTTGCAGCGCCCTGCTCGCACAGGCCGGCTCGCCGTTCACACGGTTATACGCGCCCATCACAGCCTCCACGCCCGCCTCCTGCACCAGCGCCTCAAAAGCCGGAAGATAAGTCTCCTCCATATCCTTCGCCGTCGCTTCCGCATCGAATTCATGGCGGAGCGCCTCCGGTCCGGAATGTACCGCAAAATGCTTGGCGCAGGCCGCTGCTTTCATCGTCTCGCCGTCTCCCTGCAGCCCTTTTACAAACGCCACGCCCAGGCGGCTGGTCAGATAGGGGTCTTCCCCGTACGTCTCATGTCCGCGTCCCCACCGCGGATCACGGAAAATATTCACATTCGGGGACCAGAATGTCAGTCCCTTATAGATATCCCGGTCTCCTTCCGCGGAATATGCATTGTACTTTGCGCGCCCCTCTGTCGAAATCGCAGCGGCAATCTCACCGATCAGCTCGGTATCAAACGTCGCGCCGAGTCCGATCGCCTGCGGGAACACCGTCGCCTGTCCCGCGCGCGCCACACCGTGGAGCGCTTCATTCCACCAGTTGTAGGCCGGAACCCCCAGCCTTTCAATCGCGGGCGCGTCATAGCGAAGCTGGCTGGCCTTTTCTTCTAATGTCATCTTTGAAACAAGCGCTTGTGCCTTACTTCTTGCCTCTTCTCTTTTCATATCGCCCCGTGCCTCCTGTCATCCTGTTTTTGTTCTTATTCCAGACTTTTCTGATAAGAAAGCCCTCAAACTTTCCTATTAGATAAAATATAGCAAAAAATGCTTTCTTTTCTCTCTGTATTTATTGCTTAATAACTGCCAGAAATTGCTCATTTTTGCCGTATCTGTCAAAATCAGGATGTATTTATCCCTGTTTTTGTGAATATTTGTAATAATTCAGAACAGCATCGAAAAGAAAAAACAGTTATACTTTCTTTACTCTTTCACGCCGCCGATCGTAAGCCCCGTCACAAAATATCTTTGTAAGAACGGGTACAGGCAGATAATCGGAAGCATGGTAAGAATGGTCGCCGCCGCCCGGATCGAGTTCGGCGTAACCGCTCCGGAGGCATTTTTCGCACTCTCCAGACTGGTGGTCTGCGACATCACCGACGACAACAGCTTCATCAGCTCGTACTGGAGGGTGGTATACTGTTCACTCATGCGGTTGTAGAGCATGGCGTCAAACCAGGAATTCCAGTGGCCAACCGCCACAAACAATGCAACCGTCGCGTATACCGGCTTGCACAAAGGCGAAATGATTTTCACAAATATAGTCATATAACCAGCGCCGTCCAGCTGCGCAGATTCCTCCAGCGCATCTGGAAGGCCTTCCATGTAGGTACGCAGCACCAGCATATTAAACGCGCTGATCATGCCAGGGATCACATATACCCAGAAGGAGTTTGTCAATCCCAGATTTTTGTAAAGAAGGAATGTCGGTATCAGACCCCCATTCACATACATGGTAATCACCCAGAACAGAGAAAGCTGTGAGCGAAACAGGAAGCGTTTGCGGCTCACAATAAACGCAAGCAGGGCATTCGTGGCAAGAGACGCAAGTGTACCGATTACCGTTCTCAAAACAGTGATATACGCGCCCGTTACAATACTTTCTTTATGTAAAACGGTAATATAATTCTTTAATGTGAATTTTCTGGGCCACAGATAAATGCCGCCCCGGAGCGCATCCGTCCCATCATTAAATGCAATCGCCAGCGTATTTAATACCGGGTAGAGCGTGATCACCACAAACGCCGCCATGAACAGGGTATTAAATACGACAAAGGCTCTGCTCGATACGATTGATTTTAATTTTCCTTTATCCATTCGTATTCCCTCCCTAGAACAACCGCTCATCGCCGGTTTTCTTCGCAATCGTGTTTGCCGCCACAATCAGAATGATGCTGACGACGCTCTTAAACATACCTGCTGCCGTACCCAGAGAATAATCCATCTGGCTGATGCCCCAGTTCAATACATAAATATCGATGGTCTGAGATACCTTCTGCACAAGCCCATTGGTAAGCAGATACTGTACTTCAAAGCCCGCGTTTAACACATTGCCGATATTCATCAAAAGCAAAATCATAATTGTCGGGCGGATTCCCGGAAGTGTGATATACTTAATCTTTCCCCAGCGCCCCGCGCCGTCAATCGCGGCCGCCTCATAAAGGCTGGGGTCAATCGCCGTAATGGCGGCAAGATATACAATCGCGTTCCAGCCAGTTTCCTTCCACACATTGGCAAACGCCACAATCGGCCAGAAATAAGCCGGATACGCGAAAAAATTAATGCTGTTCTCAATAATATTGAGTTTTAATAAAACTTCGTTTACAATACCGGACGTCGATAAGGCGTCGTGTAAAATACCGGTAACAATAATCCATGACAGGAAATGTGGAAGATAAGAAATCGTCTGCACAATCTTTTTTCCCCATCTGGACCGAATCTCGTTTAACAGAATCGCGAACACAATCGCCATGACAAAGGTAGAAACCAGATTCAGAACACCCATCGCCAGCGTATTTCGGATAACGCGAATAAAAGTATTATCGGAAAAAAGGGTCTGAAACTTTGCCAGTCCGACAAACTGTGAATGCCAAAAGCCATCCTTCGGCTTATAATTCTGAAAAGCCATAATCCATCCGCCCAGCGGCAGATAGTAAAAAACAATGCCGTATACCACAAAAATTCCCGCCCAAATCAGGAGAAATTTTTGCCGTTTTAATTCCTTTATCGTAATCCTTGTGCCTGATTTTTGTTTTTTGGGTTTACGAGCCATTTTCCCCTCCTTGTTCTACTACAGCTGTTCTAAACTTTTTGAAAAAAAAGAGCAGTCACAGATACTGATGCACACCGCAACTGCCCTTTTTTCATTTAAGTTCTATACAGTTTCAAACACGTACGCTTACCTGTTTTGAAAAGCCGCACATCAGCCCTCTGCTGCCGCGATCCGGCGATCCAGCTCTTCCTGCATCTCATCCAGGAAATCCTGCGGATTCGCTCCCTCATAGGCTTCCATGTACTGCTCCCATAACGAATCAAAGTCCTCTGCCATGACAACCTTCGGCAGCCATTCATGCTTTACTTCACCCATCTTATTCCAGGCAACGCCGCCGGCGGTCGCTGTTGTCATCGCGTTTGAATAAGAGTACATCGGATACCACGAGCCGGTCTCCACCTTTGCGGAGCCAAGCATATCCACATAATTTCCTGCGCCATATGCCTCGAAGCAGGCTACAAGCGGCTCTGCCAGATCATTGAAGAACTCAGAGCTCTGCTGGCTGGGCTGCATTGCGTTAATTCCATCCCTGCTGGTGCCCAGCCACTGCGGGAAATAGGAATAATTGCATATATGAGACGCCTGATACTCGGAATCGCTCCAGTTTGCTCTCATCTCATCCGTCCGGTAAAACAGTCCATCGTCATCTATCAGATAGTCAACGCCTTCCACACCCCAGAAGCGCAGGTTGTGAATATTCTGATCCAGAAGGTCATTCATAAACTGAAAAGCTGCATCCACATTCTTGCAGCTTGTGGTAACTGCGATTCCGCTGGAATTGTTCAGAGTATCGCCGTAGGAATGCCACTGGTTTTCCATTCCCTCATCAATCGTAAGCCCAAGCGGTACATAGTCACATCCTTCAGCATCAAGTCCTGTCTGCTTGAATACATCATTTACAGTATAAGCAAAGTTCCACCACTGGTCACACATACCCAGCACACGGCCCGTAGAAAGCTTTGCGGTATACTCATCTGTGGTCTGCGTCGCAAATTCCGGATCAATCATGCCCTTGTTATACTCTTCGTTCAGCTTGCGGAAATACCGAACCGCGGTATCCGTCGTATTGTAATCAACAATCGTCAGCGTATCCGTATCTACGATTACAGAGCCGTCGTTTGGATATCCATCCAGGAACTGCGGAGCGTTCTCCAGGCAATAGTAATACCAGTCGTAGCAAAGAATGGTATAAGGAATATACTCTGTGCCGTCATCCATCGTCGGATTTTCCGCTACATAGCTTTCAATCAGGTCAAAGTACTGATCCAGCGTCTTGATCTCCGGATAGCCAGCCCACTCAAGAACCTTCGCCTGAATCCAGAATGCTTCATCATTGTGTGTCGTCGTTTTGTCTTCGCCATAGGAATTCTGGAATACATTCGCCCAGTAAATCTTGCCGTCGTCCTGGCGGAATTTATCCCACTCTTCATCCGAATACATTTCCTTCAGGTTCGGATACTGCTCCAGATAATCATCCCACGCTACCAGAGCGCCCGCTTCGTACAGTGATACCATGGAATCACCGCCGTTAATGAAATCCGGATACTCTCCGCCGGCGATAATCGTACCGATCGCCTCTGAGTCAGTCTGACCGGTCAGCCAGGTCTCATCCGCCATCGCGCCCGTCTGCTCCGCGATCATTGCGGCGATCTCGTTATCGCTGTTGATTTCTGAACCAGACATTGCAAAAAACGCACTGAATTCGACCGTCTCTTCATCTGCCAGCGCGGTCAGCGTCGTAAACTGCCCCATCATACCGCCCAGACTGCCGGCCACCATCATTCCCGCGGCACTGGCAGCAGATCCGCGCAGGAATTCTTTTCTGGATATCTTTTTCTGTGACATACTTCAATCCTCCTTCAAAGTTTTTAGATAAAAGCAGTTTATCTGCTTTCTGCCCTTTTTGTAACCGGAGGAATCCCACAAAAAAACCGGACAAACTTTAGTTTATCCGGTCAGCCACGGTTTTTTCGATATTTCGAAGGCGTACAGCCCTTCCGTTCAATGAACTTATTGACAAAATAATCCGTATCGAGATACCCGACCTCCTCCGCGATCCGGCTGATTTTTTTATCGGTCTTCAGCAAAAGATCCGCCGCCTTGCAGATCCGATAATTCGACAGGTAATCTTTAAAAGACTGCCCGTACTTTTTTCGAAAAATCTGTCCGAGGTAAGAACTGTTTACATAATACTTCTGCCCCAGCTCCCGCAGCGTCAGATTTTCCGCATAGTGCTCACAGATCTCCTTCTCCACCATCGCGAGCCCACCGCTGGAAACATTCTGTCGCATCTGAACCAGGTAATCCGCATACTCACAGGCAAATTTCCGCAGATATGCCCGGCTTCCTTTCGACAGCTCCGTCTGGCTGATACGCTCATTCATATAAAACATGATTTCATCCTGCCGAACCGTCTCATCCCGCCGGGTCGCAAGGTGAATCAGTTGAAACAAAAGATAGTTCATATTCATCGCTACCATTTTCTCCGAGAAAGCCGCCCTGCTCATCTCATCATAAAAATCATCCACACCTTTGTAGATCGCCGGTTTGTCATTCTGCTCAATTGCCTGAAGCAGCCGGTCTAAATTATCCTTGCACAGAAAGAAAATGTCAGATTCCAGAACCTGAATTTCGTCTTCGTAATAGTAGATTTTCTGAAGCGTACCAAACCGCACAAAATGGCGCAATGTGCAGGCAGATGTATAAGAAGTGGAAATTCTGGAAATCATCTCCACTCGCTTGCCCACAAGAAGAAAGAGCGGCATTTCCATATTTTTCGAGATTTCTCCCAGCATCTCCTTCATGAATTCTTCCAGCGTTTCCCCTCTGTCCAGAAACATCTGATCACAGCAAAGAAAGCCAACTTCATTCTCTTCCTCACAGTCTGCGATATCACGAATACAACATTCTTTCATGCTCCCCCGTAGGAATCGTTCACAGTTCTCCGCCAGGCGCTCTCTTAAAGCAGCCACCTCCTGATCCGACATTTCTTCCAGCATGGCAATATTTCCCATACAAATGTGGACATAGCGAAGTCCGCCGCTTAATTCCATATTCTCCTGCACGAACTGTGCCTGGTTTTCCGTGTATTTTCCCCGGATCAGGGCGACCAGACTCTGAGAGAGATAAGCCTGCCGCATTTTCCGCGCATCCTCCGCATGCCGGTTGGATTTTGCGCGGTCACTCGCCGCGCTTCGCAGGCATTCGAGCAGCCAGCTTTTCTGGACTGGCTTCAGAATGTAATCCATGCAGGAATAGCGGATCGCGCTTTGCGCATAATGAAAGTCGTTGTAGCCGCTCAGAATGATAAAATACGCATCCGAAATCTGCTGCTCCCGGATGGTTTTCAGAAGCTCCAGCCCTGACATAACCGGCATCTTGATATCCGCAATAATCAGGTCGACCGGATATGTTTCCAGATACGTGAGCGCCTCCTGTCCATTTGCGCACATCCGGACAATCTCATATCCTTCCGCCTCCCAGTCGATCAGCACAGACAATCCCTGCAGAATAACCGGTTCATCATCTACCAACAGTACTTTCATCATCCTGAACATCTTCTTTCTTTTTAAATGTGCTGATCGGAACCCGGAGCAGGAAAAAGGTACCCACACCTTTCTCACTCTCCAGTTCAAATTCCACCATGCCCTTCGTCCGCATCCGCATCCGCAGACATGCGTTGATCATCCCGACGTGTTTGCTGTTCACCAATTCCTCTATTTCGCTGGTTCGCATTTTTTCCAGGATGGAAGCAACCTGCGCCTCTTCCATCCCCACACCGGTATCTTCCACCTCCATGCACACCCAGTCGTCCTTTCGGTACACACGTATGTAAATCCATACCTGGGACGGCTTCTTTTCAATCCCGTGCACGCAGGCATTTTCCACAAAGGTCGCAATCGTCAGCCGCGGAATGCAGAGATCTTCACACTCTTTTTCCATCTCGATTTCATAAGAGAAGCGTTCGCCAAAACGGTACTGCTGCAGCTTCAGATATGCATCTACAAACCGAAGCTCCTCGCTCACACGTATGGAATCCTCCGACCAGTTTGCATTTTGTCTCTGAAGAAGCGCCAGCCGTTCAATCATCTCCGCCGTTTCATCCTCTTTTTTCAAAATGCTGTGCATCCGGATGCTCTCCAGTACATTAAAAAGAAAATGCGGATTGATCTGGCTGTGCAGAGCCAGAAGCTCCGCCCTCTGCCGGGCAATCGCCATTTCCTGGCGTTCCAGCTTATCCTTGTAAACCGTCCGAATCAGTTCCTGCTGCCGCCTGACCATCCGATTATAATTTCTCATCAGGCCGCCGATCTCATCCGTCCCCCGGACATTCTCAATTTCCTTTAAACTGTCCGAATTCACCTGTTCAAATGCCCCGCCCAGTTCCTGAATGCGAGTGGTCAAAGAACGGTTGATCGCGAAAGTCAGAAACAGGGGAAGCATCAGATTCGCGGCAATCATCAGCAAAATCCACGGTAAATGCCCCCAGAGAAAAGCCGGAATAGAGTTTTCCGGCTCCATCACCAGAATACGCAGAGTTGTCCCGTAAATAGTGTAGTCCAGCTCGTAACCTGTTTTTTCCGTCCCTGAAAGGCAGTCAAAATCCGCCTTTGTAGCAGAATGGCCATCATTGGAATACAAAATCGTATCTCCGGAACAAATGTAAACCGACAGATCATAATTCATGTTCGTGAGTCTGCGCACCAGCGCGCTGTAATCCAGATCCAGCCGCACCAGCTTGTCACTCTGAAGATCTTTGTAATAATTCAGCCAGCGCACCAGAGAGATTCTCCTCTGCGAGGCAGCAGAAGGATCGCTCTCACCCACGTAATAATAGCACAAAACCATAGCCAGATCCGAATTTTCCAGCCGCTGGTACCATTCGCTATCCTTTGCGTCCGACAGGCTGTAAAAATGACCCCCATTAACGATCGAGTCATTGTCGCCGTACAGCACCATCCAGCCATCCCCGGAAGTTGTACTTCCAGTTTCAAAATAAGCCATATCCGTAATTTCCAGGCTTGCTTCCCAGAAATCCAGCGCTGACTCATAATTCTGTTCCAAAAATTCGTTTAACGTGCGGTTGAGATAAACACTGGTAATTTCGCTGGCTGCTTCCTCCAGCGTATAGGAAAGGTCGTATTGCACGGCACTTGCCATATTTTCCATTCTGGTTTGCAGCTCTGCTGTCTCATTTCTCATGAAAATAAACAGAATAATTCCATCCGTCAGAAAAAGCGGCACCAGGACACAGAAAAGATAAAAGAGAATCAGCTTCTTTTTAAAATTCAGATTATTCAGCTTTTCTTCTAATGCGCTCTTCCCCATCCATTCCGCCGTCATAAAAGCTTCCATACCCCCGCCAGCATCCCCGCCAGTGTCCCGCTCACATAAAGAACCAGCGTAAACAGCAGATTCTGCCGCTGCTTCCCATTTTCCCGAAATAAAACCAGCAGCCCGGTACCGGCTCCGCAGAGCAGCCCGGCAAACAGCGCGCCGCTCGACAGAACGCCCTCCAGATAAAGCTGCGTGATCAATACAGACGCGGCACAGTTCGGAATCATGCCGATCAGCCCCGCCAGGGCGGCCTGGATGCCCGGAACCGCGAAAATGCCCCTGGAAAACGCCATTCCCTGAAACCAGTCCATCCCAAAGCCAAGCACCAGGGCGATCAGGAAAAGGAAGACGGCCGTCTGCGCGGTATGGTGAACCGAGGCACGGAAAATTCCCTGTTTCTCGCATTGACAATGGCCGTGTTCGCACATATGATGAATTGCGTCTTCGCTATCGATATTGGAAAGATTTCTTCCCTGAATCTGCTTCTGGTCAGCTTCAGATTTTTTCCCATCGATCTGCTTCTTAGCCCGTTTCGGATCATGCGTTGGAACAGGAGCTATCTTTGCGGGTTTTACGACAGGCGGCTTCCAAAGCTTCAGCCTTACGGCTGCGAAATCCGCCAGCAGTCCAATCACAGCTCCGGCAATCACTTTCACAGATAAAACCCGGATAATAATACCTGCGCTTATCCCCTGGGAGAGCATCAGCGGAAGCATCTCATCCGAAGTCGACAAAAATACTGCCAGAAGCGTCCCTGGCGATATCACCCTTGCAGCGAACAGTCCGGCCGCAGCCGCGGAAAATCCGCACTGCGGGATAATGCCAATCAAGCTGCCCAGAATCGGACCGGCCCACCCCGCCCCGTAAATCCAGGCCTTCGCGCTGTCACTCATGCGGTGCTCAATGTATTCCACTGCCAGGTATGACAAAAACAAAAATGGCAGAAGCTTCATACTGTCGATGAAGCTGTCCAGTATCACATCTATCATATCAAGTCCTTTACATCCGCTCCGGCGCCTCAAACCCCAGCAGGTCAATGCCGGTCTCCAGAACACGCTTTGTCAGGTCAAGCAGCGCGATCCAGCCTGCTTTCTGCGTTTCATCCTCACAAGCCAGGATTTTCGTCTCATGGTAGAAGCGGTTCAGCGCATTCGAAAGCTCATAAATGAAAGAGCAGATCTTATGCGGCGCAAGCTCCTCGGATGCCTGTTCGATGACACTGTTCAGCTTCGCAAGCTCCAGCATCAGGGCTTTCTCGCTCTCGCTGACCGGGGCAAGAATTTCCCTCGGCAGCGTTACTCCATCCTCCGGTTTCTGCGTTGCGGCCGACTGCGCATCCATCCTATTCCCATTCTCGGGAATGCCGTTCATCGAAACCTCCGCCTGCGCACGATACTTGTTCAAAATTGACTTAATCCGCACAATCGTATAGAGAATGTACGGTCCGGTGTTCCCTTCAAAGGAAGTAAACTTGTCCACATCAAACACATAATCCTTAGACGCCTGATTGGAAAGGTCGCCGTATTTGATCGCGGAGAGCCCAACCAGCGCGGCAGTCTCCCGCGCCTCCTGGGGATCCGCCTCATGGTTTTCCATGATTTTTTTGTACATTTCCTCGTCAATCTCGGCAATCAGGCGTTCCAGGCGCATCACGCCGCCCTCGCGTGTCTTAAACGGCTTTCCGTCCCTGCCGTTCATGGTGCCAAAGCCAAGGAACTTCAGCTCCGTATCCTCGTTCACCAGCCCGGCCTTGCGCGCACAGCGGAAGACCTGCGTAAAATGCATCTCCTGGCGCTTATCCACCACGTAAATGATTTCATCGGGATGATACGTTTCCATACGGTCGATGATCGTTGCCAGATCAGTCGTCGTATAAAGCGCGGCTCCGTCCGATTTTAAAATCATGCAGGGAGGAACCTCCTTCGTATCGTTCTCCTCCCTGACGTCCACAATCAGCGCGCCCTGATCCTCGTATGCGTACCCGTCCCGCTTCATGGCCTCCGCCATATCCGGGATAAAGGGCTGCGCGTCTGACTCCTTTTTCCAAAGATCAAACTCTACATTCAGATTATCATAATTCTTTTTCAGATCGGCAATCGACACATTCAGAATATGCTGCCACAATGCGCGGTAGCCGCGCTCACCGTCCTGAAGCTTTGCCGTCGCTTCCAGAGCTTCATTTTTATAGGACTCATCCTCTTTCGATTTTCCACTCGCAAACGGATAAATCTCCTCCAGCTCCGAAATCGTAAATGGTGCTTCCTTTGGATACTCGCCCTCAAATGATTCATCAAAATAAGGAAGAGACGGATTGCGGTGGCGTACCTCCGTAATAATCAGTCCCATCTGCAGTCCCCAGTCGCCCAAATGTACATCGCCGATCACCTGATGCCCCGCGAAGCGGCAGATACGCTTGACGCTCTCTCCGATAATCGCTGAACGCAGGTGCCCCACATGGAGCGGCTTCGCGACATTCGCCCCGCCAAAATCAATAATAATCGTCTTCGGCTGTTCTGCCTTCTCCACAGACAGATCCGGATCCGCCGCCATCTGATCCAGATAACCGGCCAGATAGCTGCCCGATACCCGCAGGTTAATAAATCCGGGATTAACCGCTTCTGCGCTCTCAAACACCGGATTCCCCGTCAGCTTTTCCACTACCTCTTTCGCAATCAGAATCGGCGCCTTCTGGTATTTCTTCTTCGCCGCCATCGCGCCATTGCACTGATACTCACACAGATCCGGACGGTTCGAAATGCCCGTCTTACCATACGCGGCCTCATAGCCGCACGCTTCAAACGCCGCCGATACCTCGCGGCTGATCAGATCCAGAAATTTTTTCATTGTCCCACTCCTCGTTTCTATTTATACTTTCCTGACTTTCTGTTCCCTTTATCAGACATCTCCATCCTTGCTTTCCCTGCGGCTCAGCTCCGCGATAATGTGTTCCTTCTGCCGCGCGATATGACGGCTGGTCGCTTCCAGCGCTTTCTGCTCATCGCACGTCTCCAGCGCCCGCAAAATCTCCGCGTGTTCCTCTGCCAGAATCTGATGGGATTCCTTATCCTTCAGATATTCCATCCGGTACCGGTACATCTGCTCCCGCAGATTGTTTAAAATCTGAATCAGGCGCTTATTCCCGGTCGCGTTGTAGATAGCGTCATGGAACTTCATATCGGCCTCCGCGCACGCCGCCACATCATCCCCGTTCAGGGTACTGCGAAATTCCGCGGCCAGCCTTTTCAGCTCCTCCAGCTGCTCTTTGGTCAGTTTTTTGCAGATAATCTGTACAGCCAGCTCCTCCAGTGCCAGGCGAACCTCCAGTACATCCTCAAGGTCAGAAACGGTAATCTCCGCGACCACCGCGCCCTTCCGCGGGATGGTAGTGACCAGTCCCTCCAGCTCCAGCATCCGAAGCGCCTCCCGCACCGGTGTCCGGCTGACGCCAAGCTTTTTGGCCAGATGAATCTCCATCAGGCGTTCTCCCGGCCGGATTTCACCTCTCAGAATCGCCTGCCGCAGCGTCTGGAACACAACATCCCGAAGCGGAAGATATTCATTTATCTCTAAATGCAGTGTCTCAATCATATCACTTTTCTCCTGTATCACGGGTAAATTACTCAAAGCCACCGCTGAAATTACAGTGAATGACAATTAATTTTGTCGTTTACTATATATGCCTGCCTGCATCGTCTCCGGCTCAAAAAAATCCGTGAGATACACTTCTCCTGCCAGTTCTCCTTTTGAAAGCTCCGCGTATGCCCTTCCGGCCTTTTCCGGATCATCGAACAATCCAAATACCGTCGAGCCGCTCCCGCTCATCATAGCGCCCGCCGCGCCAAAACGCATCATCTGATCCCGGATTGCCCCAATGACCGGAAAAGTGGGAACCGTCACCGTTTCCAGCACATTCCCCATGAGTTCCGCCATCCGGTCAAACGCTCCGTCCCGGATTGCCTGTACCTGTGCGTCTATATCCGGATGCTTTAATTCCTGTGAACCGGCCCCGTCCAGGCGCAGATTCGAATACACAAACTTTGTCGAAACCTGAATCGGCGGCTTCGCAAGAAGCACATATGCCTGTGGCGCCGGAGGCAGGCGGGTCAGGCGCTCGCCGATGCCCTCCGCGAGAGCCGTCCCCCCCATGATACAGTAGGGAACGTCTGCACCGATCGTTACACCGCGCTCCATCAGCTCCCGCCCGCTAAGACCAAGATCAAACAGCCGGTTCACGCCTGCCAGCACTGCCGCCGCATCCGTGCTTCCGCCTGCCAGGCCTGCGGCGACCGGTATCTTTTTTACCAGCGTAATATCCAGTCCCTGCCGGACAGCAAACTCTTTCATCAAAAGCTCTGCCGCCCGGTAAGCAAGATTCTGCGGATTCGCCGCAACCAGGCCGCCGCCGCCCTGGACGCAAAGATGAATCGCCGCACCGCTTCCGGCCGCTTCCGGCTCCGTCACCCGCAAGGTGATTTCATCATACAGATCTATGGTCTGCATCACCATCCGCAGGTCATGATATCCATCCGGACGTTTCCGCAAGACGTCCAGCCCAAGATTTATTTTTGCCCTTGCTTTCCATGTCAGCTGATCCATCATTCACTCCGTTTCCAGTCACGCTGTTGCCGTTCAAAATATTGTATACAATATACCATATTCTAACTGGTGCGTGATGCCTTGTCAATATGCGTTTTCCCTGCTTTCCCTGATATGATTACCGCATTACCACTGCATTTTCGCCCTTCGCCGGGTGGCATCCCGCACTTCATGCCGGATAAGCCCTCGCCAGTCACATTATCGCACATAAAATCCCGCCAGCCGCAGATCGCCTTCGATATAAAACGTCAGGTCATCCCCGGATGGCGTAATATCCAGTGATATTTCCTTAAAACCGGACGTAAACCGCCTCCAGTATTCCGCGGAAAATGCATCTGTAAATGCGCAGTTCACTGTTCCTGAATCCACAATTGCCGATTCCGCAGATACGGAATCTGTTTCCGCGCGGTCTGCACCTGCCATATCTGTATCTGTGCGGTTCGTATATGCTTCCGCTTTTTCCGCAGATGCTTTGCCATCCCAGCTGGCCGCCTCACAGCCGCCGCTAAAGACGCGGAAGATCCCTTCTTTTTCCGTCGCAAGCACCACTGACAGGCGAATATTTTCTCCGGCCGCGTCCACACCCTCATAGCGCGCCCAGCCATGACGAAGCGGTGCAAAAGCGCTGCACGATTCGCTCCCGCCCTTTTTTCCGGTATCCGGGCCTTTCCCCAGGATCAGATTCTCATACTCATCCCAGTGATCTACGCTCACAAACGTCCCGCGCGGCCTTGACTGCACCCGGTCTCCCGGAATGAAAATCTCCTCCTGCAGACGTATATCTCCGCTCGAAGCGCCAGCCTCAACCCGGTATGTCCCTTCCTCTACGATATAATCCGCCCGCGCCACATCATATACACGTAAATCCGAACGCGGAATTGTAAAAACAATTTCTCTCGTCTCCCCCGGACGCACATCATGCTCCCGCCGGAAGGCAATCAGCCTGCGAATCGGCTTATGAATCCGGCTTTGCGGGTCACGCAGGTAAATCTGCGCCACCTCATCGCTGGTACGGGCGCCGCGATTGGTAATCGTCAGCTTTAAGACGAGCTTCCAGGGCGCCTTTTCTTCTTTTTCTGTCGGCGGCAGAATTGCCGCTGCCAGACTGTCATAAACAAATTCGCCATAAGTCAGCCCATGCCCGAAGGGATACAGCAGTTTCTGGTCGTAAAAGCGGTAAGTCCGGCGGGTCTTGCGAATATCATAATCGTCCTTATCCGGCAGAACCGTGTCGCCGGGATACCAGGTCATATTCAGGCGGCCCGCCGGTGCCGAGCGCCCAAACAGCGCGTTCGCTGCCGCCGTACCGAAATCCTGGCTGCCGGTCGCGGTCTGCAAAATCGCCGGCAGATTCGCCTGCTCCCAGTCTATCGCGTACGGATAATTTGCGTAAAGCACCAGAACGGTTTTCGGATTTGCGGCAAAAACAGCCTGCGCCAATTCCCGCTGCTGCCGCGGAAACTGAATCGACGGGCGGTCTGCGTCCTCTTTTCCATTGATCACCGGGCAATTCCCAAGCGTCAGAATCACTGCCTCAGACGCCGCGGCCAGCTTCGCAGCACGCGCAATGCCATTTTCCAGCACCTCCGCCTCAAAATAAACCGCGCCGCTTCCGGCCTCCCGGTTCTCCTGACCCTCCAGCGCTTCCGTCTGCGGCACGCCAATCCCGTGTTCAAATACAGTCTTCACCGCCGAAAGTATGCCGTCTGGCCGCAGCGCGAGCTTCGCGCCATACCAGGTCACAATTTCCCTTGCCGGCGCAGCATGACAGCTTCCCGCCGCAGTCGGATCGCTTTCCGTCTCTTTCTTTCCCTTTGTCAACGGCGCTCCGGCTTCTCCCCAGTGAAAGCACTCATGAACAAACCAGCCAAACGGGATCTCCTGCTCCGCCGAAAGCCTCCCGTCATCCTGTACGCAAATATATTTTTTCAGGCGAGGAACATAGAAGGTAATGCTGTTATCCCCCCAGTCCTGTATATAAATCGGCTCCGCCTGGCCGCGCTCGGAAGTCACAATGAACTGATTCTCTTCATTAAAGCACACATAGCGCGCTGCCGCTTTTTCCTCCCGCGAATCGTCCTCTTCTCCGCTTGTCTTCACCCGCAGCAGTACCAGGTCCAGCCCGCGCTCTGTCGGTATCTCGCGTCCCGTCAGAGTCCGCACGCCATCCACGACGGTCGTCCGCCAGTTCGGTTCTCCGCCATACCAGTCCTGAAACCAGTGGTCTGCCACCGGACCGATCACGCAGACCTTCGCATCCTCTGAAAGCGGAAGAAGGCCGTCATTTTTCAGAAGCACCAGAGACTCTTCCGCCAGGCGCAGGCTGACTCCATTATGCTCCTTTGAACACATAACGGACTCATCTACATGGCTCCACGGATTCGTGTCCCAGGCATCATACAGCCCCAGACGAAGCTTCGTCCCAAACGAATGGCGCAGCGCCCGGTCAATCTCCTCCTCTGTAATCATCCCGGCCGCATAGGCTTCCCGCGCCGCCTGCTCCACCATCTCGCGCTCATCCGTCATGCAGTCGACGCCCGCTTTCAGCGCCAGCGCCAGCGATTCCGCGTGCGATTTCGTCTCATGACGGGCATTCAGCTCCATACACAACGCGCCTCCGTCGCTGACCACATGCCCGCTCAATCCCCATTTTCCACGAATCAGCTCATTTACACGGTGATCCAGGATCGAAGTCACTCCGTTCACGGCATTGTAGGAGGTCATCAGTGAAGTCGCCCCTGCCTCTTCGATCACCCGCCGAAATGGCTCGTAATAATAATCATGCCGGTTCACCGCGTCCAGGCCGGAAGACTTTATCCCTCTGCCCTCTTCTACGTTATTCGCCTCAAAATGCTTCAGCGCAGAGGATATCAGAAGATGTCCCTGGGCATTTTCTTCCGCCGTTCCCGCAGCTTCCTCTTGCTCCGAAGCCTGTAGTCCCGGCATATGCTGCCGCCGGGCGCCCTGCATCCCACGCACATACGCGCCCGCCATCTTCCCGGTCAGATAAGGATCTTCGCCATACCCTTCCTCCGTCCGCCCCCAGCGCGGATCACGCTCCATATCTACTGTCGGCGCCCAGCGGAACAAACCGCCAGCCGGGTTGCGCTGATACAATACCCGCGCCTCTTTGCCGACCACTTCCCCTGCCTCACACAGCAAATCCGGATCCCAGGAAGCACTCATCCCGATTGGCTGCGGAAACGAAGTTGTAGGCTCCGGCTTTCTTTTATTCTGCCCCTGGTCATGGCGTGCCTCCACCCCATGCGCCGCTTCCGATCCGATAAACTGCTCACTGATCCCAAAACGCGGCAGCGCGGGCGTCCCTGTCCCCAGACAGGAAAGCTTCTCTTCCATCGTCATCTCCGAAATCAGATAATCCAGCCGCTCCTCCAGCGGCAGCCGCGAATCCCACAGCGGCGTCTTCTTAAAATCTTCCATATTCAGCAAATCCTCCCTGTCGGCAACTGTTCTGTATCTTCTCAGTCAGCCCTTCTGTCATATCGTTTTTTGCGATTCCATCCATCTTACCATATCAAAGTCCAAATGTACAGAAACAAAACAGGCCGCCGAAAGGCAGCCTGCTTTGTTTTTTCATCTGTAGTTGTCATAGAGTCAATAGAACCAGTGGTCTCCTATCTGAATGCCTTTGTTCGCGGTGGTGTTAAAGTAAAGGGCACCACCTGTCGGATCCTCTCCGGCGATCGCCGCCGCTGCTGCGGTATAGCAGGTGCTGGGGACACCATTCGCTATTGCCGTTGCCAGAGCGCCGCTGGAAGCCGGGGAGAACTGGCCGCTCTGATAAATCACTTCGCTGATCGTATTCGGGAAGGATGAGCTGTTCACACGATTGATCACAACCGCGCCGACCGCAACCATTCCATCATAACTCTGATTTCCTGCTTCACAGTAAATCAATGCCGCTAAAAGCGTAGTATCATCTGTAGTGGCGGACGTAGCTGCCGCGGCGGCTTCTGTCTCTGACGATGCAGCAGTCTCCGCCTCCGTGTAAACAGTCTCTGTATACACGGCAGCTTCTGTCTCGGTTGCTTCATAAGAGGCCGTCGACACTACATTTCCATCTCCGTCATAATAAGTATCCGTGTCCGCGTCATAATATCCGTCGTCTGAAGAAGAACCCGATGAAGAGCTTGTCTCCGTCTGAACTGCCTCTGTAGCCGTTGTCTCCGTCTGTTCGGTAGCAGTCGTCTCTGTCTGCTCTGTGGCGGTCGTCTCTGTCTGTTCCGTAGCCGTTGTCTCTGTCTGCTCCGTCTGCGTCGTGGAAGACGAAGAACCCGACGAAGAGGAACCTGTCGAAGAGCTGCCTGTTGAGGACGAACCCGTTGAGGAGCTTCCGGACGAGGAGGAACCCGTCGAAGAGCTGCCCGTTGAAGACGAACCTGCCGAAGAGCTGCCTGTCGAGGACGAACCCGTTGAAGAGCTGCCTGTCGAAGAGCTGCCCGTTGAAGACGAATCTGTCGAGGACGAATCCGATGAAGAGCTGTCCGCCCAGGACTGGTCTTCCGAAGCTGCCGCCTCTGTCTCTGTATATGTAACAGTCTCTGAAGCTTCTCCATAAATATCCTTCTGAATATCTACCAGCTCCACACGCTCGCCATCCTTCGGGGTCGCAGATTCAAACAGCATAACGCTCGTCACATCTTCACTGGAAACATATGCCGTCGTATCTCCATCATACAGGATCTCAATCCAGTGACCATAGTCATTCACAACCTGATACACCTCTCCGGCGTCCATCGTATCAATCACTACAGCCGCATCGTCAGAAGCAAAAATATTCACATCATCCCACTCAGCACGGACGCCTGCCGCTCCATAAACCTCAGCGATCTCCTCCACATCCGCGTTAAAAAGCAGATAATCTGTCATCACATATCCCGTAATTCCATTGGAGTAAAACTCTGTCCAGGTATCTCCACGCTCAAGCACCCAAACAGCGGTACCCCTGTAGAGATAACCAAGAATCTCGCTTTCTGAATCAGCGGCGCTTCGGATAATAACGCCGGTGTACACATACTCACTGTTCGTAATCGCAACCTGCGCCCAGGCATTTTCTTCCTGATAAGCAACTGAGAGATAACGCGGCTCTTCGTCCTCTTCAATCACCGTCTCTTCCACAACAGCTTCCTCTTCTGTCTCAGAAACAGAAGAATCAGAGGCTTCCGTCTCCTCCGTCGACAGTTCCGCGCCAAGCACTGTAGTCTCGCCGCTCACCATCGTCAGGGCGCCCGTCACTGACGCGACACATAACATCGCTGTCATGCCAAGGGCAAGTCTGACTGTCCTTTTTTTCATAAATGAGTACCTCCCAATAGCTTGCTACGTTTTTATTAAAAATTATTACATATTTATTAAATCTTAATGACGGAACTATTGTAATATGTTTCGGCACCTTTGTCAATGACTTTTTTTATATTTCCCAGGTTTTTGTAACAGTTTTGTCGACTTTTTTCGATTTTCTTCCTATTTACATAGCAGCCCCATCAGCTCCTCAAAGCACACGCCGTCCTCCAAAGGCAGGTCAAGCTCCATGGACTTCTGGATGCACCGCTTGATAAAGTGGGAAGCGCCGCGCACAGACTGCTGAAAATCCACGCCATTCACCGCATCCGCAGCAATCATGGCAGCAAACCCGTCACCCGTCCCGCAGCGTTCCGTCCCGACCCGATGCGTGCGCACAAACCGCGGTTCCCTGTCCTTCTCATAGCAGAGATTCGCAATAAATTCCCCCTGGGGAATCCCGGTGACAACGACCCTCTCCGGTCCCATTTCGGCAAGCATCCCCGCCAGGGAAATCACCTGATCCGTTCTCCACCTTCCATCATGATATTCCTGCCCCGTCAAAATACAGGCCTCGGTCAGATTGGGCGTCAGAATATCCGCGCGCACAGCAAGCTTTTTCATTTCCGAACACATCTCCGGCGTGTAGGTCGAATACGGTACGCCATCGTCCCCCATCACCGGGTCTACAATTACAACCGTATCCTCCTTCGTAAAATCATCCAGAAAACGAAGCACGATCTGGATCTGCTCTTTCGAACCGAGGAATCCGGTGCTGATGCCGTTAAAGGTCAATCCCAGCTTTTTCCACTCGTCAATATACGCCTGCATCCGATCCGTATAATCCTCAAAATAGCAGCTCTCGTACGCGGTATGATTGGAAAAAATAGAGGTCGGCACCGGACAGCACTGTACCTTCATGGCGGAAATAATCGGAATCGAAACAGTAAGCGAGCATCTGCCAAAGCCGGTAAAGTCATTGATAACTGCGATTTTCTTCTGGCGGTTATGATCCTGCTGCATGATGCGTCCCCTTTCGCTGCTGTGTAATCGTCAAAACAGCAGGCGCCCATCACTGCCTGCTGTTCTGAATTAATACCGATTGTATCTCATTTTTCTGTGAATTGCAAGGAAAAGAATCACCCCAAAATATTTGCCATTTCCGCCTTCGCATATGCCATTGCAGTAAAATATTCCTGTGCGTTCAGTTCTTCTTCGCCCTCTCCCGCACTTCTTCTCAAATAAGAGCCGTCCGGCAGCTGGTCTCTTGCCTTCATGTTATCGCGCAGCATCACGCGGAACATTTCATGCAGACGCTCCCGCAGCACGGGATCATAAATCGGCACGGCCACCTCCACACGGCGAAGCGTGTTCCGCGTCATAAAATCCGCAGAGGATATGTAAAGCTTCTCGCGCGCTCCCGTCCCAAAAATATAAATACGGGAATGCTCCAGGTAACGTCCTACAATGCTGATAATATGAATGTTATCTGTTTTTCCCTCCAGTCCGGATCGGATGCAGTTGATCCCCCGGATGATCATATCCACACGTACACCCGCCTCAGAAGCCTCGATCAGCTTATCAATGATCTGTTTGTCTGTCAGGGAATTGATCTTCACCCCAATGTAAGCCTCCCGCCCCTCCCGTTTCTCGCGGATTTCTTCATCAATCATTTCTATCACGCGATTCTGCAGGCATCTGGGCGCCACCAGCAAATGATCCATATGCTCGACTGTCTCGCCCATGAAAAGAGCGGCAAACACTTCTCCGGCCTCCCGGCCGATCTCCTCATTCGCGGTGATCAGAGACAGATCGGTGTACAGGCGGGAAGTCTTCTCATTATAATTACCAGTTCCAATCTGTGTAATGTATTGAAAATGCCCCTGTCCGGTTTCCGCCCAGGCATTGGCTTTCGTACCTGCTGCATCAGCGGAAATGGCCGTCTCCACTCTCCGCGTAATCAGGCACAGCTTAGAATGTACCTTCAGTCCATCCAGTCCGTAAATCACATGACAGCCAGCGTCTTCCAGACGGCGCGACCACTCAATATTATTCTCCTCATCGAACCGCGCCTTCAGCTCCACCAGCACGTCGACCTGTTTGTCATTTTCCGCCGCGGCAACAAGCGCCTCCACCACCTTACTGTTCTTCGCGAGGCGATAGAGCGTCATTTTAATTGAAACCACATACGGATCCATCGCGGCTTCATTCAGCATATTCAGAAATGGCGTAATGCTCTCATAGGGATAAGAAAGCATTATATCATGCTCCAGGACCTGCGGAATAACCGGCTCGTCATAACGCACCATCGCGCTTCGCTGCGGAATCCTTTTTTCATAAAACAGCTCCGGCTTCTGGCGCAGCATATCCTGAAATTCATACAGAAAAGACAGATCCATTGGCGCGGCCGTAGAAAACACCTGCGCTTCTTTCAGTCCAAGCTCTTTGCACATCTGCGTCACAATCTGATCGCTCAGCTCCCGCGAAATCTCCAGACGTACCGGACAAAGCTTCCGGCGCTGCTTCACAACCTCCGCCATATGATCCCGATAGTTCAGCTCTTCATCATAGATCCGGTCCGCGTCAATATCCGCGTTTCGCGTAATACGCATCAGAGATTTGCGGGTAATCGTATATTTCCGGAAAACAAGCGGCAGAAAATGCAGAATCATCTCCTCCGCGAGCATATAGCAGCCCGGACGGGACAGGATCGGTATCAGCCGCGGAATCACATCGTTGCAGCAGGGAATAATCGCGATCTTCCCCTTCTCCCGTTTTGTACTCAGCACCGCCACCGCGTAAATGTCTTTGTTTCTCAGAAACGGAAACGGCTGCTTCCGGCCAACCACCATCGTGGACAGCAACGGCTGTATTTCCCTGGAAAAATAGTTTCCAAGCTCCGTCTCTTCCGCCTCATCCAGAGACGCAAATGTCAGCAGCTGCACACCCTCTGCAGCGACCGCTTCCATCAGCTCTTTGTAAACGCCATCCTTACGGGAGTTCATCCGCTGCACCTGCTCCAGCACCGCATCCGTCTGCTCCCTGGCTGTCATATTGGTTTTATTCTCACGTTCCTCTTTTTTTAAAAGCATCCGGTCATGCAGCGACCCCACACGCACCATAAAAAACTCATCCAGATTGCTCTGGAAAATCGACAGAAAATTAAGCCGCTCGCACAGCGGATTCTGCGTCGACTCTGCCTCCTCCAGTACGCGCTCATTAAATTTCAGCCAGGATAGCTCCCGGTTTTGAAAACAGCTGATATCCTGCATCGTATTGCTCTCCCCTGTCTTTTTTGTCCCGTCATAAACAGGATTTCGCGCCTCCCCTCTGTCCATAAAGATATTTCTCTTTCCCGCAGCCTGATTTTCCAGATCCGCCATGCCAGAGATGTCCGCACTCAAAGCCGAATATGACGCTTTGCTGTCATCCTCAGTCAGCCAGCAGCCTTTCAGAGCTGCTTCGCCTGTTTTTTTTTACTCTTATAATTGTTCCAGGCAGCAGCCGCCGCAATCATCACAACAAGCGCCGCCACCGCGATAACATATCCAATCACAGACACCATATTGCCGGTCATATCATACACCTCCTCCAAACCCTTGCCCTGCATAATCCATCTGTCCTGTTCCGCGCCGCATTCCCGTACAAACCAAAGACTATACTCCGATTCACATCGCTGAGCCGTAACGGCACCGGATCATTTCGGTTCTCCCTCAGCTGCGTGACTCTCCAATCTCGTCTTCAGCAATAAAATACTCAAAATTCATCTGATTCATCGCAACCTCTGCCAGATTCACACAGCTGTTGCCCATACGGTCAATGCAGTGCAGAATCCGCATAAACGGCGCCGACAGGCTCCTTTTACACTTGCCCTCCGTTACACGCTGCATATGCGATTTGCGCATATTAATATCCAGATCCAGCACCTCATCCTTATGTTTAATGATCTTACGCAACGCGCTTTCATCTTTGTTGTACAGCGCGGTCATGGCGTTCGCATACATTTTTTCAATCTGCCCCAGGCTGCTCTCCAGATCGCGAATTGCCTCTTCCGAATAAGAATACCCTTTGTCAATTTTTTCCTGAATCGTCTCTGCCATTTCCACAGACAGACCGCTCATACGGTCCAGATCGCTGAGCACATACATCAGCTTCGCCGTTTCCGTCGCCTGCTGCTCTGTCAGCGCACCCGAGGAAAACAGATCAGCCAGATACTCATTAATCTCTCCCTGCAGGGAACTCACCGCCTGACCGTACTCCCGCACTTTCGTCAGGATCCGCGTATCGCCGCTTTCCACCGTCCCATGTACATCCTGCAGCATCGTCCGCACAATCTCACCACAGTGAAGGGTCTCCTTCGCCACCAGCTTCAGCGCGGCCGCAGGCTGAGCAAGAACATTTTTATCCAGATACACCGGGATTGACGGATCCGTCTCTTCTGTTTTTCCATCCGGGATAAGCTTCATAACAAGCTTCACCATAATTCCCAGAAGAGGAATCCAGAGTACCGTCATCGTAATATTAAAGATCGTATGGGCATTCGCAATCTGCCGCGAAATCACATCAATCTCCGCGCCGCTCGGTGAAATACGCTGAATCAGTGCTGCGTACGGCTTTACAAACCAGATAAACAGCAAGGCGCCGGAAATGTTAAAAAGGGAATGTGCGATGGCCGTCCGTTTCGCGTCCTTCGACTGCCCGACAGAAGCCAGAAGCGCCGTGATCGTCGTACCAATGTTATCACCAAGCAGAATCGGTATCGCACCGGTCAGGCCCAGAATGCTGGTAACGCCATCCGCTCCCGCCTGCGAAGCAAAATTCTGAAGCACTGCGATCGTCGCACTGCTGCTCTGCACCACCAGAGTCATCAGCGTACCCACCAGAACGCCAAGCACCGGCACATCTGCCACCTTCGCAATCATATCTGTAAAAACAGGACTGGACGCCAGCGGCTTCATAACATCTCCCATCGTCTCAATCCCAAGAAACAGCAGGCCAAACGCAAACAATGTCAAACCGATATTTTTAATCCGTTCCTTCTTGCAGACAAAGGAAATAATAAATCCAGCAAAGATAAATACATAAATGTAATCGGTAATCTTAAACGCAATAATCTGCGCTGTGATCGTCGTACCAATATTCGCGCCAAAAATAATCGAAATCGCCTGCGGCAACGTCATCAGACCCGCACTGACAAAGCCAATCGCCATAACCGTCGTTGCGCTGCTGCTCTGCAATACCGCTGTCACCAGCGCACCAGCGAGAACGCCCAACAGCCGGTTTCTCGTCAAAAGTCCGAGAATCTGCTTCATCCGTTCGCCCGCTGCTTTTTGCAGACACTCACTCATCAGGTTCATACCAAAAATAAAAATCGCCAGACCTCCAAACAGGCCAAAAATAATCTCAAATGTATCGTTCATCTTTTCTCCTGTATCCTCTTTCTTTTTCACTTCTATCCTTCGTACGTGATTAGTTTAGCGTATTTATCAGAAACAGAATATCGGGGAAGAGTAAAGGAATTTTAAAAT
>JAJPXX010000072.1 GCA_021205225.1 Lachnospiraceae bacterium | reverse complement strand
GCCAGGCGGGTGCGGCGCAAGCCGCAAATTTCCACACCCGCCTGTGTGCATAAAAAGTCAGTAACAATCTGCCGTTGTCAGATCGTTCCGATTACCATTCACAGTTGCGCTGGTGTCTTCATGTGAAGGTAACGAGTTCCGGACAACCTGGCACCGAGGAGTATACAAACAATGGCACGCAAAAAGGAAGCTCTGGAATTTCGCTATTATGAAATCCCCTGTGGGGAGCCGCTGCTCGCGCTGTACGGCGATGCGTGGGCACATCCGTATGGTTACGATGACCACGATTGTTCGGTTCTTGATCTGCACTTTCACAATCTGCTGGAGATCGGCTGCTGTCATGCGGGCACCGGATTGCTGACTCTGAAGGACACTTCCTATCGGTACGCGAATGGCACCATCAGTGTGATACCAAAGAATTTCCCGCATACCACGACAGGAGACAATCCCACCGGCAACCATTGGGAGTACCTGTTCATTGATGCGGAAAAGTCCATCCATGCGCTCTATCCTTCAGATGACGAACAAGCCAGGCTTCTGCTTTCCCGTATCAACAAAAGTGCTTTTTTTACCACTACGATGGAATCCCCGGAATTATCCGCGCTGATTCAGGCGATCCTGCGGGAGATGTCCCTGCGCCGTGAGATGTACGCAGATTCCGTAAACGGGCTTTTGCGCTCCCTCTTTATTGAGATCGCGCGCCGTCAGCCTGCCCCGGTGGAAGATATTCCGCCACAGTCCACGGATTCTCTGCAAATCGCGCGGGCGCTGGAGTATATAGGGGACCACTTCTGGGCTCCGCTGCGGGTCGAAGATCTCGCGGGGCTTTGCAGCATGAGCGAGCCCAATTTCCGGCGTGTATTTATCAAATGTATGAAAATTGCACCGATCGATTACATCAATCAGGTACGCGTCCGCGCCGCTTGCGAGCGGCTGCGCACCTCCGATGATCCCATCGCCGAAATTGCACAGAAATGCGGCTTCTCTTCCATCGCTACATTTAACCGTAATTTTCGTCGATATGCGGGAACTACACCGAAGGAATGGCGGAAATCGCCTGACACCAAACAATCTGACAACCGGTAAGCCGGTGGAACCAGGGAGAGAACTATGAACGATGAGATCCGTTTGTACCGGAAAAGAATCATCCCGGAGGAATGCCTCCTGCTTGATGAGGACCATATTCTGTACGCTGACAGGGAAATCATCATCACAAAATGGCACACGATACGACCCAAGAAGACACTGCACCATGGCTATTCCTGCTATTTTATGGAGAGGGGCTACAAAGTCAGCAAATTCTATGACCATGAAAACAATCTGATCAGCTGGTACTGCGACATTATTGAGTACGAGTACAGAGAAAAAGAGAACAGCTATATTTTTACTGACCTCCTCGTAGATGTGATTGTTTATCCGGACGGCTTTGTGCGGGTGGTTGACCTTGACGAGCTCGCGGACGCCGCGCGCGACCACCGAATCACAGAAGAGCAGATGCAGCGCGCACTGCGCCGCACAGATAAGCTGCTTTCCGTAATCTACAAGGGAGCGTTTGGGAAGCTCCAGCAATACATAGAAGATGCGGAGGCGCGGGATTTGGACTGTGCAATCCCCATATGACAGTACGTTGAGCAATCTCTGCCCCTGCGATGAAACCTTCTGGTTTTTCGCAGGGGCAGTCTGTGTTTTCTGACGCTTTTTTAATCTTGCTTTCTTTTACTACATTCCTGCGTCTTTCGCCGTGTCATCCGCGTATTTCTGAATTTCCTCCAGCGCCGGCAGCGCGTTTCCGTCATAGTCAAACAGTGCCTGGTTCGCCCACTCATTCCCGTATGGTCCTGCTTCCTGAATATACTCGCAGGAAGCTGCGTTTGCCCAGCCGACGCCCGGCACCGGCAGCCACGCCGGTTCCCAGTAGATAAAGCCGCAGCCAAGTCCGTCCGGCACCTGTCGGATCACCTGGATCACATCCCTCATAAAGTCTGCCTGTCCCTGCGGGCTCATCGGATACGGCACCTTCGCGGCTAACTCCGGTTTCGTCGCCATCCCTTTGCGCTCATCGGCATTCAGCTTTTCGTAAGAAGCATAGTCCTCCATCGTAAAGCCCGTTGACACTTCCGCTACCACCAGCTTTTTCCCATAACGCCGGGCAATATCATTCATATTATCGCGCAGCATATCCAGCGTCCCATGCCAGAACGGATAATATGACAGGCCAATGTATTCGAAGTCCTCCCCGCCGTTCGCAAAATACTGGTCAAACCACCTGCGGTAAAGCTCATTGTTGCCGCCGTTGTCAAGATGAAGCATGACGGGGATGTTATATCCCATCTCCGCCGCAGTTCCCGCTTCAGAACCATTTACAGCTGATTTCCCATCTGCGGCACAAATCTTCTCCTCAAAATCCCGCACTGCGCGGATCCCCGCGCTCACAAATGCAGCAACATTCCGGTACGCCTCCGGATTCATTTCCACGTCTGGCGGCAGCTGTCCCAACGGCCACAGAAGTCCATTCGAAAGTTCATTGCCGGACGCCACCATCTGCGGCAGAATATTCTCTTTCTGACAGCGCTCCAGCACCTGCGCCGTAAAATCATACACGGCCTGCTCCAGCTGCTTCGCGTCCATCCCGCGCCATGCCTTCGGCATACGCTGCTTTCCGGGATCCGCCCAGAAATCACTATAATGGAAGTCAAGCAGCCAGCCAACACCCAGCTGCTTTGCCCGTTTCGCGAGCGCAAGCGTCGTCTCTATGTCGCCGCCACCCGCGCCGTAGGAATTCCCCTCCGCGTCAAACGGATCATTCCAGAGACGCAGGCGCACCAGATTCATGCCGTATCCCCGTAAAATCTCCATCGCATCCTTCGGCTGACCCTTATCATAAAATCTGCCGCCGTTTTTCTCCACCGCCAGAAGGGTGGACAAATCCATTCCTGTAATCCAATCGCTCATTTTGCCTCAAAGTCCTCGAAGTCTTTCTCCTCAAACCGCTTCATCATCGCACCGTAACGGAAGCGTGCCATCTGATTTTTCTCCAGGACATCTGCCTCGCTGCCGCGGTACTGGCAGCGGATGCAGTAGTATTCCTCTTTTTCCTTATCATAAAACATATCAATATCCAAATCACGCATAAAGCAGGACGGACAGCGGTAGTTTAATTTGCCTTTTCCAGATTGAGCCATGTCGTGAAGACCTCCTTCTCACATAATTTTCCGGTGTAGCCGATCGTAAACATCGGGCTGAACGCATATCCTTCTTTGATGTAACCAGCCTTATCCCGACCCTCACAGGTCATAGAAACCTTCGTTTCAATCGGCGGAACTATACAGGTCGCACAATCCGCGCCTTCCAGGGATGCCTCACGGCACTTATACTCATAAGGAATCTCCGTCTTTTCGCTGCCCTTCGTTACGCGCAGTGTCAGGCTGGACATATCCTCCGTGTATTCGGTCGTGCCATAACAGCCCACCATATACTCGTTGATGGTGATATCAGCTGCTGAAATATCCGCGCCTGCTTCCGATGCTTCGCCGCCATTCGGTGTGATCGAAAGCACCTTGCGATCAATGCGGATTTTTCCCGTGCCTTCAATAAAGGTCATCACGGTCTGAAGCTTCACAGTCAGATCAGAGAACTCAATGTCTACCGGATCCAGCGTCAAAATGCGGTTCTTAGCCGCCCTCTCCGTGCCGCATCCCTTTTCAGAAGCTTCGTTCGAAGCGGATACCGGTCTGGTGAGGACCGCATTTTCATCGGAAATGACTTCCTCTGAAAAATGCGCCTTCGTGCGGCACAGACACAGGTCAACCTCTTCGCCGTTGTGACAGATTTTCGCGCTGCGGACAGTTCCCTCGCCCGCATAATGAGTGAAATAACCCGCGCGGTATTTTTCCTGAATCAGGAACGGGTAGCTCGCGTCCTGAATATGCGGGGTGCCAATGCCAACCGGCCAGTTGAGCTTCGCGACATACGGACGCAGGTCAACGATCGCGCCGCCCTGATCCATATTGACGCCTGCGCGCAGATACGGGTCGCAGTACCAGAACACCTGTTTTTTGCTTCCATATAAAATATCTCTCCAGAGCGCGCACTCCGGCTCCGTATAGGATTTTTTCTGACGATAGTAGTCCGCAAACTCGCTCATCGTCATATCGACCAGCTTGCCCTCTTTTTTCAGCTTGCCGTAATATGCACAGCCATCCTCGTAGGATTTCAGAAGAAGCTCATACGGCGCCTCCCAGCGTCCCATCTTGTTCATCCAGCCAGGCCCGACAAACATCATATTGTATGCGTAGCCATCATTGAACTTCGCCTGATAACGATACTGGTCAATCAGGTTGTACAAATACGGGTACTCCCAGGTCTCGGTATCATAAATCATACCGCGCAGCACGTTCTGCGGGTGGGTTCCGAAGTTCGAGCCATTGCCGTCGTAGCACGCAATCAGGTCACGGCTCAGATGCGGGATCGCCACGATACCGGAATCCTCTTCCTCGTTCGCCGCCGGCGCGTGTGTGTTCTGCTTCGACGGAATCCACGGCGCCCAGGGGCCGCCGTCCATAAAGGTATACCAGCTGTTGTTGCAGGTGTGATAAGCCTTCGGGCCTTCCTCCCAGCAGGTCGCCACCGCGCACTTCACAGACGGATATTTTTCTTTGATGTAATTCGTCAGCTCCGCGTCCATATAGTAAGAACCAGTCGACTCCGGATAAAAGCCAAAGCAGTCATAAAACTTTTCGAATACATCCTGCACAATCGCCTTTTTATCTTCCATCGAAAACATCCAGATGCAGAAGTCCTTCGTATTATACTTTTCACGAAATTCCTTACACGGCAGGCCAAGCAGCGTCAGCGCGATCTCATCGCCATATTTCTCATGATGCTCTTTTGCAAGCGCAATCGCCTCCTCATTGAAAAGGCTGGCATAGGTCATCTCAATCGTCGTCTTTAAGCCGTTTTTGTGCGCGCACTCCTGCTGTGTCTTAAAAATATCCAGGCTTTCCGTCAGCAAAGCCTTACGTCCAATGTCTTCCGCCTGTCCATGGCCGGTCACCTTCTCGGCATACTCCGGCACCATCTCAGGGCGGTGGATAATGTTTACAACAAATTTGTCCATATTATTTTCCCTTTCATCAGTCTGTCATGCATCAACAGGTCAGGACATATCCTGTTCCCGATTCTCATGGAATGGCATTCCCATCCCGCTTTTTAAGAAAATCCCCTTTATCTAAAACACTGCGGCAGCAAGAATTCATGCTTACCGCAATACAAGAATCGACTGCGCCGGCATTACCGCCACATCGTCCGCAAGTACCATCTCCTCATTATTCAGCGTCAGATACCCGCTGATCTCCATTTCAGAGAGCGCCGTCCCGGAAAGGTCTATTTCCAGTTCTTCATCCGACGTATTATATAGAATTGCAATGGTACTGCCCTCCCAGGTTTTCAGAATCGCGCCCTGGTTTCCGTCGCAGAGCTCTTCCACCTTCTCAATCGACCCGCGCGCGATTTCCGGGTTTTCATCCCGCAGTGCAATCGCCCGCTTATAATAGTTAAGAATGGAAGTCTCATCCGCCAGCTGCTCATCCGCCGCTGCAAAGGATGATACGATACCTTCCTCCGCATCCGCCGGGCCGTCCGTCATTCCCGCAGTGTCCGTTTCCGACCAGTACATCGGGAGGCGTTTGTTCTCATCTGCTGACCCTTTGCTCTTCATGCCGATCTCTTCGCCATAGTAAACGAATGTATTGCCGCTCATCGTCATCAGCAACCCCGCCGCCATCTTAATATCGTTCTCATCGGAGGTAAGCGCATTCGAGATACGGCCGGTATCATGATTCGAGATAAAAGCAGCATCGATATAGTCCGGATTCTCCGCGGAAAAATCCTCCTGCCATTTAATCATGGAATCGATCAGACTCGATATCTTCAATGTTCCCCGCGCCGCTTTAATCAGCTTACCTTCCGCTTCTGCCATATCAAAATTGAACATGCTCGGCGTGCCGCTCGCATAATAGTCCGCGATTGTAGTCTCATTTGCCCAAACCTCAGACACCATGTAAAAATCCGGATCCAGCGTCAGGCAGTACGAATACAGCCAGTTCAGCACCTCCGTATTAAAGGAAGTGTCGCTCTCCTCAAAATGCAGCGCCGCGTCCATGCGGAAACCATCAACGCCCATGCCAATCCAGTATGCAGCGATCGCCTCCAGGTCTGCCCGCAGCGCTTCATTGGAGAGATCCAGATCCGGCATTTCCGACCAGAACACGCCCTCATAATACCATGTCTGGCTGCCCGTCACAGGAATCTCATAGTAATCACTGCTCTCCTGTGTCTGCGAAAAATGATAATACCCCGCATAGGGACAGACACTCTCATCCGGTTCTTCTCCCTCTTCCAGGGAAGCCAGGTACTCACAGGCCGTCTGAAACCACTCATGCTGTGAGGAGGTGTGATTGATCACAAAATCAATGACCACCTGAATCCCGCGCGCATGGCATTCTTCCACCAGAGCCTGAAAGTCCTCAAGTGTGCCGTATTCTTCATCAATCCCGTAATAATCCGTCGCATCGTACTTATGATATGTCGTCGAGGGCATAACCGGCATCAGCCAGATTCCGTCAAATCCCATCTCTTCAATGTAATCCAGCTTTTCCCGGACGCCGTTCAGATCACCGATCCCGTCGCCGTCTGAATCATAGAAAGAATAGACGAAGATCTCATAGTAATTGCGATAGTTGTCATCGATCGTTATTTCTTCATCCGACACAGGCTCCGACTCTGATTCCTGAACCATGTCATCCGTGTTCGTCGCATCCACCGCCAGGCCTGCCTCTTCTTCATTTTCCGTATCCGTGGCAGATTCTGTTTCCGTAAGCTCTGCAGTCTCTGTATCTTCCGCTCCCGCCATGACCGGCATCGTCTGTCCGAAGCAGAGCAAAAATGCCAGAAACAGAACCGGCAACAGGCGTTTTCCCCTGCTGCCGGTTGTTTTCAGGTTTTTCCGGAAAACAGCAGACAAGTGTGTGTCATTCCTCATTCTGTTTTCAAACCCTCATATCTTTCCTCATTGATATCCCACATCCCGAAGCTATGAAGCGGAAGACCAATTGGTTGGGCAAGCCCCGCCCATCCTATAGATTCTATGTTGCGCGGCAGGCAAGCCCCATCCTGCGAATTCCATGTTGTGCGGCAAGGGCAAGCCCCACCCTGCGGGTTCCTTGTAGCGCGTCAGCCCTTCACAGCGCCGCCGGTCACACCTTCTACATAGTACTTCTGCAGACACATGAAGAGGATAGTTACCGGGATGGCTACCAGCACGCCGCCCGCGCAGAACCTGGTGTAATAGCCCTGGTAGTCGTTCGTCCATACCCAGCGTGTCAAAGCCACAGCCACGTTGTAGCTGTCACTATAGCCAAATGCTACGTAGGAAGCGAACACATAATCGCACCATGGAGCCATAAAAGCAGTCAGCGCGGTGTAGATGATGATCGGCTTGGTCAGCGGCATGATGATCGTCAGCATGATGCGCGCATTGGACGCGCCGTCAATACGCGCCGCCTCATCCAGCGCCTTCGGAATCGTATCAAAATAACCCTTGCATACATAGTAACCCATACCGGAGCTCGCGCAGGTTACCAGAATCAAGCCTGGAATCGCGCCCGCCTGGGTCAGTCCCATCTGCTTTAAGAGGAAATACAGGCAGATCATGGTAAGGAATCCGGGGAACATCCCCAGGATCAGCCAGAGCTGCATCATAAATGTTCTGCCTGCAAAGCGGGATCTGGAAAGAGCATAGGCTACTGCCACAATCATAATGGTATTCAGAATCGCTACGAAAACAGCGATAATCAGCGTATTCAGATACCATTTCGGGAAAGAGCTCTCCGAGCCAAACAGCCAGGTATAATTATCCAGCGAAAACTCCTTCGGCACCAGATAAGCCACCATACCGCCGTACTCAGTCGCGTAGGAACGAAAACTCTGCAGCACCAGACCCACAAACGGGAACAGCCAGACCACGCTGATGAGGATCAGGACGATGTAGATAATCGTATTGATCATCCGGTCGTGTTTACTTTTGGATCTTAATTTCTTATCATTCATTATTGGAATCCCTCCTCATCTCTCACGGACGGCAGGATCCGATATACAACCAGAGAAATGACTGCCGTTACCACAAATACCATGATACCGATAACTGCTGCCATGCGATAGTTCGTATCGTTCACAGTCAGCTTGTACAGCCATGTAATCAGCAGATCCGTATAGCCGGCGCCGCCCGACAGACTCATGGAAGTCGGGTTGCCCTGCGTCAGCAGATAGATGACGTTGAAGTTGTTCAGGTTGCCGGTAAAGGACGTCAGCAGATACGGTCCTAATACAAACAGCATATACGGAAGGGTGATCTTCCGGAACATCTGCCATGCATTTGCGCCATCAATTCGGGCACTCTCATAAAGATCCTCCGGGATGTTCATCAAAATACCGGTCGTCATCAGCATCATGTATGGAATGCCGATCCATACGTTAATAAGAATGATCAGGACACGCGCATACGTCGCATTCGACCAGAACGGAATGTACGTCTTAATAAGTCCCAGATTAAGCAGCCATGTATTGATCAGGCCGTCATTGGCAAACATCTTATACATATAAAGCAACGACACAAACTGAGGTACCGCAATGGTAACAACCAGGATCGTTCTCCAGAGTTTTTTGAACCGGATGCCCTTTTTGTTGATCATGATTGCGACGCCAAGTCCCAGGAAGAAGTTCAAAAATGTAGCGAAGAACGCCCAGACGAGTGTCCAGCCTAACACCGTGAAGAACGTGGAACCATAGCCGGAGCTTCCCATCGAAAACAGGTTCTTAAAGTTCTCAAAGCCAACCCACCAGAACAGGTTCGTCGGAGACTGGTGATTCGCGTCATAGTTTGTAAACGCGATACAGATCATAAAGATAATCGGCAGGATTACAAACACAAACACACCAAGATTCGGAATCGCCAGAAGCGTCGCTGCAAAATGTTCATTCAGCAGAGACTTCAGATCCTGCATACTGGTCGGCAGCGGTCTTTCAGCTTCTTTCAGCTTCTGAATCTGTCGCTGCTGCCCCACATTCATTCTCCACATAAAGATAAAAGCAGCAATCACAAATAATGTCAGAATGCCGTATAACAAAATCAGAAAACTGTTGTCCCCATACACTGTGACCGGCACAATCCCGGTCTTGTCCGTATAGGTCTCCACCGTACCCAGTGTGGGAAGTTTTACCAGATAAGCGGCGCCAAATGTCACCATATAATAGATAAATAAGATTTCCAGCCCCAGGAACAGAATTCCCCGCAAAAACTGCTTATGTACCAGCTGTCCAAAGCCCATAATCACAAACGACAGCTTCGCGGTCCAATCGCCTTCTTTGAACGTTGTGCCGATCTCCGCGAGATTTCTGCCAAGATGCGTAAAGCCTCTGCCGATGCTGGAAGAAAGACCTTTTTTCTCATTCATTGCGGCCTTTGCCCTCCCTTTTATTCCTTAATATGATTCCCTATATTAGTACAGACCGCCAGTCGACGGTCTGTACTTAATTGTGCACACAAACAATCGTTAGCCATCACACCATCAGGCAGCCTTTTTTATCTCCGCTTCACCAGGTGTAACCAGTAACAATGAATATGCTATTTTACAAGTCAGGTCACACAAACATTCCTCAGCCTGCGTAGCTCTGCAGAGTCTCCTGGAAAGTCGTCAGAGCTGCCAGCAGATCTTCGTCTGAGCTGTCATTGTAATTGCCGGCAATGATGTCATCGCCAAAGGATGTAGAAAGTGTCCAGAAATCATCCGGATACTGTCCCTGCGGAATCGTGAAAGCCAGCTGCTCAGCCAATGCGGAAAGAGCTTCGTCTGCCTGAACCGCATCGTCTGCCTGTGCCTCGACGTTTGACGGGCCCCAGCCCACTTCATTGTAGCGCTCAAGCTGTACTTCTGCGCTTGTGAGATACTCAGCCAGTTCCATGCATACAACAGCCTTGCCGACTTCGGTCTGCGGCTTCACACCAAGAAGCTTGAATCCGCCGAATCCGCTCATCTGATACTCTGTATCATCTACCGTGAAGGTCGGAAGCTTCGCGCACGCATAGCCATCGCCGAACAGTTCCTTCGCTGCGGAAGAATCCCATGTACCGCTGACAACAGCCGCCGCATTCGTTGCGTTGCCTACGGAAGAGCCATTATAAAATGCGGTAGAACCAACCAGCTCAATAATCTTCTTGAAAGCAACAACACCCTCATCCGTAGCATAGGTAATATCTGAGTCCACAAATGAGCCGGTCTCATCAGACTCATAAGTAGCCGTGCAGCCTGTGCCGAAGAAGAATGCCGGCTGATACCAGCCGCTGTTGATCTCCATATAGAAGCCCTTGCCTGCCGCTTCACAGTCCGCAATGATCTGCTCCAGAGTGGACGGATCTGAGATCACGGTGCTGTCATAATACAGGAAATAACCGTTATCAGAAGTCAGCGGGAACGCATAGGTAGACTCACCAGACATCGCAGCAGATGCCGCACCAGAGTCATTATTCTCAGCAACGAATGTAGCATAGTCACCGGTCAGCTCCATCAGAGCGCCCGCGCTCACCAGACGAGCCATCTGATCCTGCGCGAATCCATAAATATCAGCACCAGCCTCTACGTCCGTGATCATGTTGCTCGCCGCATCGCCTTCGCCTACGGACTCAACACTTACGGTGTAACCGGAATAGTTCTCATTGGAAGCGAGGAATTCCTCAGCCTTAGCCTGTGTGAAAGAAGTAACCTCATCTGCCACCCAGATCGTAATGGTGCCTTCGCCGTACTCGATCTCATCAGCGGAAGCAACTCCAGCCATAGCGCCCGTCAGCGCCAGTGTAGCAATACTTGCGGCAGAACCGCGCAGAAACTCTCTTCTGGATATTCTGTTCATAATCCTTGTCCTCCTTATAGACATAATAGGTAAACGGCAAATGGTATAACGCATCTGCCGTGTCACGGGTTACATTGGAAAGGCTATTTTCATTCCCTGCAATCCGCGATTCCCGTTGCGCAACTGTTGCGCAACCATTTGACCATGCTAACAGTATACCTTATCTGTTTCTTCATGTCAACTATACTAATTGTACAGTATTCAATCCATTTTTTTGTGCAGTTTGCACATTCTTTTCTATGTTGTTTTTCTTGTAGCGCAATCGGTTGCGTTCCTTGTTTTATCAGCATTCTCTTTGCTTTTATTATCACCATCTCTGATTCCCCATAATCGTGCTATTC
>JAJPXX010000037.1 GCA_021205225.1 Lachnospiraceae bacterium | reverse complement strand
GCGATTTTAAATGGGCTTTTCCCTCGTAACTGTGAAGGTACTGAACAGTTACGAATAAAAAAATATCCGGCGCCCGGCAGAACCATGCGCACACGGAAAGAAAGGATACAAAACTATGAATGAAGAAGAAAGAGTAATCGCACAGGAAACCAGCGAAACAGCCGTTACGGCAAATGCGGAAGCGGAAACCGCAGCTGCAGACGAAGCAGCAGCAAATGCCACGGATGCGGAAAACGTGGAAATGGAAAGTGCAGCAATAACGGAAGCTCCGGCTGAGACCATGGCGGATTACGACGACGCCATCACCGCTTCCATGAAGCCCATCCACGAAGGCGACATCCTCAAAGGCACCGTGATCGGCGTCTCCGACGAAGAACTGACCGTCGACCTTGGTATCTACACGGACGGCGTGATCCGTCTCGAAGACGCGAGCGATGACCCTGGCTTCTCATTCCGCGATTTTGAAGTCGGCCAGGAGATCTCCGCGACTGTCATCCGTCGCGATAACGCGCAGGGACGCATTCAGCTCTCCCTGAAAGCAGCGGCAGCCGTACTCGGATGGGAGCGCCTGCAGCAGCTTGAGAAAGACCAGTCCAACATCACCGTAAAGATCAGCGAAGCAGTCAAAAGCGGCGTCACCGCCTACGTAGAAGGCATCCGCGGATTCATCCCGGCCTCCAAGCTTTCCCTCTCCTATGTGGAGAATCTCGACGAATACGTCGGCCGTGAGATCGAAGTCCGCGTCATCACCGCGGAGCCGGAGAATAAGCGTCTCGTCCTCTCCGCGCGCGATATTCTCCGCGAAAAAGAACAGGAAGAGCGCAAACAGCGCATCTCCAATGTAGAAGTCGGTCTTGTGACTGAAGGCACCGTTGAGACCCTCAAGGATTACGGCGCTTTCATCGACCTCGGCAAAGGTATGAGCGGTCTGCTCCACGTCTCACAGATCAGCCAGCAGCGCATCAAGCATCCCGGCGTGGTACTCAAAGAAGGCCAGAAGGTCAAAGTAAAGGTCATCGGAATAAAAGACGGCAAGATCAGTCTCAGCATGAAAGCGCTTGAGGATGTGCAGGCACAGGAAATCGAAGAAGAAACCTACAAGATGCCAAAGGCGGAAGCGGCGACCACATCCTTCGCGTCACTGCTTAAAAATATTAAACTCTAAAGCTTTTCAGAAGAAAAACGCCGCCAGTCGCGAAAGGACTGACGGCATTTTTCATAAAACTCAGCTATCATTTCACTTATCATCATAATGTCCGCTGCATTGCTCTACAATAACAATTCCATTCTCATATCTGTAAACCAGTCGATCCTGCCTGTTAATTCTCCTGCTCCACATTCCAGAGAACTCGCCTTTCAACGGTTCCGGCTTTCCAGAACCTTCAAATGGTGTACGTTGAATTTCTTTTAAAAGAGCATTAATCCTTCGAAGGGTCTTTTTATCCTGTTGCTCCCACGCAAGGTATTCATCCCACGCAATTTCTGAAAACTGAATTCTGCTCACTCTTCCATAGCCTCCAGTTCCTCAACCGTTTTCTCTACATATCGTCCAGCTTTTATCTGCCGATCCGACTTGCGCAGATAATCTTTATTAGTCTCAGAATAAAACGGATCCAATGGCGCAACGATGTCAAATGGGATTCTTCTGTCTCTAAGTGCCTTCTTCGTATATATCATATAAAAGGTGGAAATATTCATGCCCATATCCGCGCACATTTCTTCCAATTCTTTTTTTTCCGTGTCATCCAGGCGAATGCTAATTGTCGTCATTTTCTTCACGCTCCTTTCTTGCATCCGTATAGTAACATTATTTGAATCAAATTGCAATCTCTTGTATTCAATTATACTCATTTTTGCCCAAAAGATACGTCAAAATCCCATCGCAAATCGCCTGCGCCATCCGATCTTGGTACGTCTCCTCCTGCAGCAGCGCCTCTTCTTGTGGGTTTGTCAGAAACCCGCACTCCACGATCACCGTCGTACTGACCGACCTTTTTAATATGTAGTAAGTCGTATTGCCCTTCTGTACCCGCGGCCGCTCAACCTCCAGCTCCTCATTCAGGCTGTCCTGAATCGCCGTCGCCAGCTTCTCCCCTTCTGCTGACTGCTCATAATAAAACACCTGCGGTCCTTTCACCGAGGAATCTTCCGGATAGCTGTTTTGATGAATGCTCACCGTCAGAACCGGATCCTCCTCCTCAATAATCGCCACTCTCCGCTGCATATCCTGCGCTTTCTTATTCGACGCGTCCGCGTCATACAGGCCATCCTCTGTCGTGCGCGTCAGCACTGCCTCATATCCTTCTGCTTCCAACAGTGCCGCCAGCTTTTTTGCGTAAATCAGATTCAGCACCTTTTCACTGATCCCGCTCTCGCCGATCATGCCTGGGTCGTCGCCTCCGTGCCCCGGATCAATGACGATCGTCTGCGTATTTTGTGCTTCCGTCATCTCCTCCGACCTGTTTTCCGCCCCGGACATTTCGTTTTTCAAAAGACTCGCCGCCTGCCATTTTGCAGCATATCCCGGCAGGGTCAGCGCCGCCGCAAATACAGCCAAAACCATAAAATACTGAAACAGTTTCACGCCTTTACTGTTTTTATTCTCCATGCCACACACTCAGATCACTGCTTTTTTACCAATATATGAGGTAAAATCCGAAAAAAGAAATCCGGCGATTCCTTACTCCGTCCGCAGCGCTGTCACCGGGTCGCTTCTGGAGGCCTTGCTCGATGGAATCAGCCCGCCGATCAGGGTCAGGCACACACTGAGAAAAATCAGCGCGGCCGCATACTGCGGAAACAGAACCATACTCACCTCCGCACTCCCCGCGTAATGGCGGATCAGCGCATTGCCCGGTATGGTCAGCAGCAGCGCCAGCCCGATTCCGAGCAGCCCGGCGCAGAGCCCGATGATACCGGTCTCCGCGTTGAATACCTCTGAAATATTCCTTTTCGAGGCGCCGATCGCCCGCAGGATGCCGATTTCTTTTTTCCGCTCCAGCACGCTGATATAAGTGATAACGCCGATCATGATGGAGGAAACCACCAGCGAGATCGCCACAAATGCGATCAGCACATAACTGATGATATCGATAATATCTGTCACGGAAGACATCAGGGTTCCCACCGTATCTGTGTAGGAAATAACCTGCTCCTCCTTCCCTTCCGTTTCCATCCGTTCATTGTAGGCGTCCAGAATATCTATCACACTTTCCTTACTCTCAAAATCTGTCGGGTAAATGGCAATCTCACTCGGATTGGTAAAATCCACATAGCCAAGGGTTTCAAGATTGCTCTCGTAAGTAGCGTCAGCGGAGGTACTCATCGATACGAGCAGCTCTGTCAGCATATCGCTGTCCATATTAAACGCGAACGCTTCCATAAAAGCCTCCGCGTCAATCCCAAAGGAATCCTCCAGGCTGCCCGCCATCTCACTGACCATGTCCGCCATCGCAGACTCCATCTGGGAAGAGAGCTGCTCCATGACCTGTGACATTACCTGCGACATCGCCGCAGAAATCTGGCTTTCCAGAGAGGAAGCCAGTGCCTCTCCATAGGAAGCAAACATTTCTTCCATATAGTCCTGCATGGAAGCGCTGATCTGCTGCTCCAGCGCCTCCATATCAACCATTTCCGCGAGCGCTTCCGTCAGCAAAGCGCTGGCGGTATCCGTACCCAGATATCCCAGGAACAGTTCTCCCAGGCTTTGCGCATCCGGATACTCCATCTCCTCCGCATATGCCTCATACCCCGCAAACAGCTCCGAAAGCAGCGCCTCCAGCTGTTCCGGACTTACTGTCACATCATAATCTATCTGAACGTTCTCATTCACCCAGTCCTGAAGCAGCGTCTGCGTCGTTTCCTCCGCCAGATATTCCTGCAGTCCCTGCAGATAATCGTTCAGGCTGCTTCCCTCTTTCTGAGAGATATATTCCAGGTATCCGGGAATCAGCTGCTCCCCAAGGCTGTATATCTGTTCTGTGTCTACCGTCACATTGGAGCCATCCGCAAATACCTCCAGCATCCTTTCTGTGAGGAGCTGCTGCGCCTCATCGGTAAGCAGATACTCTTCAAAATACTGCCCCAGGTTTGCGTAGTCCAGGCCTGTCTCTTCTGCGGCATATTCTTCAAACCCGGTCAGCAGGCTATCCGCCAGCGCGTCCAGATCCACTGCGGAAACATCTATTTGAATATCTCCCAGAAGCTCCGCCAGGTCTATGGCGGGCATATCCGGAATAGTAATCGAAATACTGCCAAGATCCACGAGATCCGAGAGATTCAGAGAGCCCAGGTCGATATCAAACGCATCTGTCACGTCAAAAGCCCCGGCAAATGCCTCTTCCATGGCACTGGTATCAAAGTCAAAGGCTCCCGCGATCGCATCCTCATCAACTGTCACCAGCGAACTCAGGTCAAATTCACTCTCACTGTCATCCGCCCCAAACACTTCCCCGGTAAACACATTGATATCCGGATTGTCCAGCTGGCTCTGCACAATCTCACTTTCAGCCGCTTTTTCCGCCACATGGCGGCTCAATGCGGAAGAATAATAAATGCCTGAGCTCAGTACCGTACTGTCCGACCCTTCTTTTGCCTGTACAATCCCGACAATCGTCAGATCCTCTCCGTCTGCCACCAGTTCTTCCATATAGTCCGCGTTGCCGGACCGGTCTGTCCACACCTCATACTGTTCATCGTATTCATAGTAATCCGCGGCACTGACCAGCTTAAACGTCGTCCCCAGTACATCATCATAAGAATAGACGTCTGTGTTTTCCGGCGCCTCTACGTTTTCTCCGTCCACAAACTGCCGAACCATCTCCTCCAGCTCCACAGAATCGCGAAGCCCCAGTGTATACAGCAGGAAGTCGCTCATACTCCCGTCCGAATACAGCACCAGAACCAGTTCATTGTAATTCTCCGGCCATCGGCCGGCTTTTACCTCATACTGCTCCGCATAAAGCTTTTCCGTCTCCGGCAGCTGGTAAAAAACATCCGTACTCATCATGGAAGAGATCAGGCTGCTGGAAGACGAGCCAGAACCAAACCCCAGCGAGCTGAATGAGGAATCCGGATTCACCTGCCGCACGCCATCATCTTCCTGCCGGAAGATCTGCGGAACCACATCGTAGGTATATTCAATCGCGTTGACATACGGCTCGATACCGCTCTCCCCGCTGTCCAGATACTCTTTCAAAGCCGCCAGGTCGTTCGTCTCTGTCGATGAAAACATCGATGTAATCATCTGCACAACATTAATTGTCTGTGAATCTTCCTCCTCATCGCTGTCGCCGCTGTCACTGCCGCCGGACGACGTCATCATCCCGGCAAACAGCGAGGTCATATCAAAGCCGGAATTTGTAATCTCCAGCGGATACCCGGTCAGGGTCTCCTCCTCAACATCCGCAATGTACTCATTTACACCCGTAGAGAGCGCCAGGATCAGCGCGATCCCGATAATACCGATCGAGCCGGCAAAAGAGGTCAGAATCGTCCTTGCCTTTTTCGTCCGCAGATTGTTAAAGCTCAAAGCCACCGCTGTCCGCAGGGACATGGACGATTTTCCCATATTTTTATGCACAGGCGTCCCCAGCGCAGCTTCGTCCGCCGTATATGGATTTGTGTCGGAGCGGATTTTTCCATCCCGCAGCTCCACAATCCGGGTCGCGTATTCCCGTGCCAGCTCCGGATTATGCGTCACCATAACCACCAGCCGGTCCCGCGCCACCTCTTTCAGCAAATCCATAACCTGTACGCTCGTATCACTGTCCAGCGCGCCGGTCGGCTCATCCGCCAGCAGGATATCCGGGTTATTCACGAGTGCGCGGGCAATCGCCACCCGCTGCATCTGGCCGCCGGAGAGCTGGTTCGGTTTCTTCCCGGCCTGTTCTCCGAGTCCGACCTCCTCCAGCGCCTTCTTTGCGCGTCTGCGGCGTTCCGCTTTGCCCACCCCGGAAATCGTCAGCGCCAGTTCCACATTTGACAGCAGCGTCTGGTGCGGAATCAGATTATAGCTCTGGAATACAAAGCCAATCGTATGATTCCGATATGAATCCCAGTCCCGGTCTCTGTAGTGTTTCGTCGAAATGCCATTTATTATCAAATCACCGCTGTCATACTGATCCAGGCCGCCGATAATGTTCAAAAGTGTCGTCTTCCCCGACCCGCTCGGTCCAAGGATCGCGACAAACTCATTGTCCCTGAGATTCAGGCTGACGTCATCCAGCGCCTTCTGAACCAGGCTGCCCGTCCGGTATTCCTTACAAATATGCTGCACCTGAAGCATCCAGTCCCGCCTTTCTTCCATTGATTCTGTTTATCTCGAAGTACGGTTCTATTATCCAAATTTTTTCGAAAACTTCAATGCCTTTTGGAAAGTTTCTTAAAATTTTAGATTTTCAGGATTCTCCTTTGCTGCGGCATAAATCGCCGGTAAAGCGTCTTACACCAGAAACGGCGTCTTCTCCCCGTTCATAAAGGCCATCGCGCCAAGAATGGAATTCTCGGCCATATTCGCCACGGCTTCATCCGTGTAAAACGCAGTGTGCGGACTGACGATAACATTGGAATAGGAACGCAGAATCGCCAGCTTCGGATTGTGCAGCGGTTCACCCATGCGGTTGAAATAATACAGCCCGCTCTCATGCTCCACCACATCCAGCCCGGCAAAGCCGATCTTCCCGCTCTCAATCCCGTCGATCAGAGCGTCGGTATCCACCAGAGAACCCCGCGCACAGTTGATAAGAATTACATCCTGCTTCATTTTGTCAATCGCCCGCGCGTCAATCATATGGTAATTATCCTCCGTGGCAGGCGCATGAAGTGTGAGGATGTCAGACTCCTCATAGAGCGTGTCCAGATCCACGTACCGCGCGTATTCTTTTACTTCTTCACTCTCATAAATATCATAAGCGAGCATTTTGCAGCCAAAGCCGGAGAGATGGCGGATCAGCGTCCGTCCGATGCGGCCGGTGCCGATAATTCCCACCGTGCAGTCCTGAATTTCGCGGCCGAGCTTGCCCTTCAGCGTGTAATCCTGGACGGCAGCCCGCTCCATGATATGCTTCATTCTGCGGCATCCCATGAGCATCAGCATAATGGTATAATCCGCCACACTGTTCGGCGAATAGCTCACATGAACCACACCGATGCCGAGGCTTTTCGCGTAGTCGACGTCTATGTGGTCATAGCCGATTGTCCGGGTCGTCAGGCAGCGCACGCCCATCTCGTGAAAACGATCCAGCATTGGCCGGTCAATCACCGTTGTGATAATATCCACCACCTCATAGCCTTTACAGTAATCCAGGTTCTCCAGGCACGGCGTCTCTGTCGTATAGGCATATTCAAGCCTATATTTTCTGCAGTATTTTTCAAAACAGGGAAGCTCGTCAAACTCCCGCATACTGTATACATATAATCGCATTCAGGTATCCTCCTTTGCTTTGCGCGAAAACAATCCCGTCTGTTTCCCGCCGCCTTTCGCGCCGATCATTCCGGCGCCATATCACTCATAAGGTAAACTATACCACAGGCATTTCGGACTGTAAATCTTTCCTGTTGGATAAAAATGGATAAAATTGGATAAAAAAAGACCGTCCGCACAAGCTTCACGCATATACAGCCGGTCTTTTCTCTATCCAGTATCAATACACCGCCGGATCAGATTTTATAAATCTTCTCCGCGTTTCCATGCAGCATCTGCTCTTTTTCTTCTTCGGAAACATCCAGCGCGCGCACAAATGCCGGGCCGTCGGTCAGCCATTCTTTGCGCACCGGGTACGAGGTACCCCAGATGACATGGTCTGCACCGAGTACCTTCACCGCGCACTCCAGCTGCGTCTTTCCCCAGGGCTGCGCGTGAGACATTTCAAAATAGATATGGTCGCGGAAGCGGGCTGCCATTTCGCCGCTGTCGGATTTGAAACGGCTGACGTCCTCGCTCTTTTTCGCCTGCTGCGGGAACATCATGTTTGCAATAGCAAAGAATCCACCGCCGAGCATAGAATGTACCATTTTAAGGTTCGGATATTTTACAAACAGGTCACTGAAAACCTCGCGGCCTACCGCCAACCCCTGATCGACGCAGCGGCCGTAAGAACGTCTTACGTTATTATACGCACAGAAGGACTGGTATTCTGCCGGAATCGGGGTATGATGGACGTAAACGCTCATCTCCAGCTCACTGACCTTCGCGAAAAATGCGTCAAATTTTGCGTCATCCAGATATGCATCTCCGTAATGCGCGCTGACCTGCACGGCATTCATGCCCAGCTCCTTTTTGCAGCGCTCCAGCTCCGCAAGGCTCTCCGGAGTACCGTAGGGAGGAACAACCGCCAGCGCGATCAGCCTGCCGTTGCTCGCTTTTTCATAAGCGTGCATCCCGTCGTTGAATATGCGGCAGAAATCCAGATCCATCCACTCGTGGCAGCCCGGCACTTTCAGAAGCGCCTTGTCTACTCCTGCCGCGTCCAGATCAGCCAGCTGGCTCTCCATCACATAATCCCCCTGCACATAGTTCAGGTTCGGACTCCCCTCCGGCTTTTCAAGTACGACCTGTTTTTTCCCGTTCGCGCCAGGAATCTCCTCGCAGCGCCCGTGCCATCCAAACTTCACTTCACCCAGAAAACGCGCCATCAGATCCTCATCTGTAAAAAGCGCTTCCGGAACCCAGTATAAATTTGCGTCGATTACCATTTTGAATACCTCCCGCTCCGTCTCAGTGTTTACTGTTATTTTCTAATAATTCCTAAGCAGCCGACTCTGTACGCTGCCCTTTGTTTCTCTCACTTATTATAATGCCTGTTCGATCCTGTGCGGTAAATCTAATTTTGAAATATATGCTTCAACCTTATCCCTGTTTCAAATTTTCCAGCATCCCAACCGCTTTCGCCGCAAGCAGCTCCGCCGCACCACGCCCAAACGGGGAATTCTGCGCCTCGTAGCAGCTGCGGTCGTATGCGCCCTCATCCGCCATGTATTTAGAAGCGCCATTGACAAGCGTACAGATCAGTGTCGTGCCAAATCCGGACTGCTCCATGATGGACGCCGCGGTCTTACAGGTCAGCTCCGGCTTCACACCCACCAGCGCCAGATTGCCGATGCGGATTGCCTCGATCGTGGTCTCGCTCTCACCGTCCGACTCGTACACAGCATGTCTGGTCGGGCGCAGGCTGTGCAGGTCGCGGTTCATATGCTTCGCCGGTACCTTCAGACTTGCGGAAGCTACTTTAATCACCGGTTCATCATTCTCACTCAGATTTGCCTCACATGGCTCCGCATTCTCTTGTGAAGAATTCGCTTTTGTCTGGCTTATTTCATGAGCAATCTCGCAGATCCGCTTTTTCAGCTCTCCGGAGAGGCGCTCACAGATCGCAAAGCCCTCTTCATGCAGATCGGTGTGGATTGTTTTTCCATTCTCAAACGTTTCATTTACCGCCTTCTCAATGGGCGCCTGATCCGCCGCCGCGCCGATCAGGAACAGGCAGACAAGGCTTTCCCCGCTCTCCTCCTCTACCTTCCGGCAGGCATTTCCAGCGATATCAGAGGTCACCGGCTTTTTGCCGTCTGAGAGTTCTGACTGATCCATCACAGAAGACTGGATCGCAAAATGACTGATCAGGACAATCGGCTTTCCAGAGAGATCATTAAAACGGAGAACAGTCACTGTACGGTTCGTTGGTCCCTCGCCATTCGTGCCGACCCACCAGCCGTCCGCTGTCTCAATATCCCGGCTCGCCACAATGCCGCACTCTCCGGCTCCGATCCCCAAGGTCGCGTTCTGCAAATGCTCCACGGCATCCGCCGCCGCCCCAACCGCGGCCGCCTGCAGCGCTTCGCGGTATTTTGCTTTCAGGGCAAGCTCCTCTTCGGATTTGAAAAAATGATCCGGAAGCAAATGCGGCGAGGAGAACGAGTGCGTCACACATACCCAGATATTTTCCTCCCTCACCCCCGTTTTTTCCGCAATCAGAGTACGGATGGCATCCGTCTCTTCCCCCGGCATGGAGGTAATCTCCAGAGAAACCAGGATCACCGTGCTTTCCGCTTTGTCCTGCCGGATGGCTGCCGCTCTCGCGTGAATCGGGTCATGGATCATCCCGAAATTCTCAACCGCAAGGTAATCCTGCGGAATCTCAATTACCCGTTTCCCAGCTCCTGCCTGTAATCCACTCATACTTTTTTCCTTCTTTCTTTAAAAGGTTTCTGTTCATAATCCGTTACGATCACTTTTCAGCCTTTTATGGACAGAACAGCACTCATCCATACGGAATCACTGGATATGGCTCGTTTCCCTGCGCTACCATGCAAGCAGTGCGCTGCACATACTCTCCGTCGTGTCCCTGCTTTCGTAATTAAACACAAACACTTCCGTCTCTGTCGCCACCACAAGATAGCATTCCAGTGATTTCTTCACGCAGAGCGTGTACTGTCCCCACTCATCATTTTCCCAGGTGCCGACAATATATTTGTCTTCGGAAACAGCATCTATAGCGTCGCCCATATCAAAGGATGTCACGACCTCGGCTGACTGAAGCTCATCCTTTGCAAACCGGATCACAATTTCATCCTCATAAGAAACAGTAAACACTTCATCTTCAATCTTCACACTCACGGCAGCTGTTTTGAAAATTCCAAGAGCGGCCAGGATTCCAACAATCACAATCACCGCAGCCAGACCTTTGAGCGCATTTACGACTCCCTGATGCCTTTCAAGAAAATCTGTATTCATTTACTTTACCGACCTCCGCCCGTATCCTGAACCCTGAGCTTATATGCATCGCGCACGCACCGCTTTCCATCCAATTTAAAAAATGCTGCCCTATTCGCGTATCTTTCCCGATAATACTGCGTTTTCTTATCTTAACGTCTTATCATAAGAAAAAAGATAACCCTTATATACAAAATCAACCATATTTGGGTTTACTTTGAAAAATCCGTCCTTTGGAACATCCGCACTGTGCGGCTTCTGACAATCATAGATCAGATTTCCATCGGCGTCCCGCTCATCAACGATCGGCGGACGCGGCTCTGACGGCAGCGGCTGTTCCAGCTCTTCCCCCGCCAGAACCTTGCAGGCTGCCTCATAAAAAATTTCCAGCTCACCGTCCGCCACTTTATCAGGGCCTCCATAGACCGCATCAAACTCATCCCGGTGCGCCAGCAGCTTTTCCAGATCGCTCTTCCATTTGCTCACGGAGCCATTCAGCGTCTTGCCGTGCCCCATTACTTCATCCCCGGTGAACAACAGCCTGCCCTTGCGGTCCAGAATCGCGATCCCGTCCGCTGTGTGATCTCCGATGCGAATGATCTCCA
>JAJPXX010000220.1 GCA_021205225.1 Lachnospiraceae bacterium | reverse complement strand
CTTTCATTGCTATTTGTGCCGCCAACCGAAGGGCGGCGGAATGGAGATTAAAATGTTTATAGCCAGAGAAACGGAACTAGCCAGTTTGAACGAGTTGTACGGTCGCTCCGGATTCCGGATGACGGTGATCTATGGAAGGAGACGCATCGGAAAATCTACTTTAATAGCAGAATTTATCAAAGACAAGAGGGCAATTTATTATACGGCAACGAAAGTAGGGAAAGAAAGAAATCTGGAATTGTTCTCCGGACAGGTTGTTTCGGTTCTTGACCCTGCTTTTGAACAGGCTTCCTTTCCCACTAAGGAAGCAGTCTTTGATTTTGTCACGCGGAAAATGGGAACGGATCCGTTGATTCTCGTGATTGATGAGCTGCCTTATTGGGCAGAAAAAGATGAAGCGCTCCTCTCTGTTCTTCAAAAATACATCGATACGCAATGGACAGATAGGAACCTCATGATGATTCTGTGTGGTTCGACACTTAGCTTTATGGAGAAGAAAGTATTAAGTGAAAAAAGCCCCCTGTTTGGCAGGAGAACTTCTCAAATGAAGCTGGAGGCTTTTCATTATAAAGATGCCGCGCTTTTTGTGCCAGATTACTCATTAGAAGAAAAAGCAATTTGCTACGGCATTACCGGCGGGGTAGCGAAGTATCTTTCCATGCTTGATGATACGCAAAGCTTTGACGATAATATGAAACGTCTCTTTTTCCGAACAGATGGTTATATGTATGATGAGTCGAGAAATCTGCTCACACAGGAATTTTCTGATGTAACATTAATCAATAATGTGATAGAACAGGTGGCATCAGGAGTGAATACCATAAATGATATTTCTCAGAAAGTCGGAGAAAGCAATTCAACCATTTTTTATTGTCTTGAACGACTGATGGAAATTGATTTGATTGAGAAAAGAAAGTGTATCACGGAGGAAAAGAACAAGAAGAAAACACAGTATGTTTTAAAAGATCATATGTTTAAATTCTGGTATCAATTTATCCCCAAAGCGGCCAGCGTGATCGAGATGGGACATGGAGATCTTTATTATGAAAAGGCAGTAAAGCCGAAACTGCATGCGTTCATGGGGAGCGTTTTTGAAGATATGTGCCGATATTATACGCTGGAGCAGGGGATTCTGGGAGCATACGGCGGGTTCCTCACAAACGTGGGAACCTGGTGGGGAACAGAAATGATTTCTGATTCTGACAATAAGAAAATCCGGCAATCTGCTGATATTGATGTTGTGGCTATTTCAGAGCTGGATCATACAGCTGTTGTCGGAGAGTGTAAATTTAAGAATGAGAAAATAGATAAAGGCATTTATGAAACATTGATCCGGCGTTCCTCGTTGCTTTATGGAAAGTACCAGGTTACAAAATATTTATTCTTTTCGCTGGGGGGATATACGGATTGGGTTATTGAGCGGAATGACAGCAATGTATTGCTGCTGTCGCTGGAGGATTTGTACCGATAGCTTTCGCCGAAACAGTTACAGCTGTTTGTATAAAAAACGTTATTTCGTAATTCTGCTTGACATACAGTTAAAATGGTGCTATGGTTAGTTACACAAGTAATTAACCAAATAACCAATCAACCTGTGCCGGGAAATTCCGGAAAAACACAGAAAAGGAAGTGAGTGTGTGAACGAAATCCTTTCACAGGAAAAATCGATTTACATTCAGATAAGGGAGATGATCGAGAACGATATCCTGCGGGATATTCTTCTGGAAGAAGAGCGGGTGCCGAGCACGAATGAGCTGGCGCGGGCGTATTCGATCAACCCGGCGACTGCCGCTCAGGGTGTGAATCTGCTCCTCGCCGACGGGATCCTTTATAAACACCGGGGGATCGGGATGTTCGTTGCGACGGGGGCAAAGAAAAAGATTATGGAAAAGCGAAAAAAGAATTTTTACGACGACTATGTGAAGCGCCTGGTGGCGGAGGCAAAGAGCCTGGGGATCATGAAGGAAGAGCTGATCGCGATGATCGCGGCGGAGGGCGCGCCTGAGCAGGTATTCAGATGATCGGAACCGAAATTTGCAATATACAGATTGTTTTGCATGATTATGTAAGCAGTTCTGGTTTTCCTGTGAGAAGAAGAGAATATCTGTGAGACATATTTGTCATGAACAAAAGGAGAGAATACGGAGGAAAGGGTATGAGCAGTATTAAGGCATCGCAAATTGTGAAAACCTATGGGAAGAAAGAAGTGCTCCACAGCATTAACCTGGAGCTGGAGACCGGGAAGATTTACGGTCTCATTGGCAGAAACGGGGCGGGAAAGACAACATTGATGTCGATCTTAAGCGCGCAGAATCCGGCGACCTCCGGAACAGTGACGGTCGGAAAGGAGCCGGTCTGGGAGAATCCGGCAGCGCTGGAGCATATCTGTTTTTCAAGGGAGCTGAATCAGATGGTAGGGAACACCGCGAACAGTATGAAGGTGAAGGAATATCTGAAGATTGCCTCTCTGTTTCTCCCGCACTGGGACAGGGAAATGGAGCAGAGACTCGTCCGGGAATTTCAGCTGGATACGAAGAAACGGATCAGCCGCCTTTCGAAAGGAATGCTTTCGATGGTGACGATTGTGGTGGCGCTTGCGAGTAAGGCGGAGTTTACGATTCTGGATGAGCCGGTGGCGGGACTGGATGTGGTGGCACGCGAGACCTTCTACCGGCTGCTGATGGAAGAATTCACGGAGAGCGGACGGACGTTTGTGATATCCACACACATCATCGAAGAGGCGGCGAATGTTTTTGAGGAAGTGATTCTGCTGGATGAGGGAAACATTCTTTTGAAGGAGAATACGGAGGAGCTGCTCGAACGCGCCTGGTATGTGAGCGGCCGCGAGGATGAGGTTGACCGCGCGACGGCGGGCTATACGCAGCATCATGCAGAACGGCTGGGGCGCAGCAAAGGCGTGACCATTCTGACAGAGCCGGGAGAGGCGTTTGTGACGAATTGCGACGTGACGGTTCAGAAGGTGAGTTTGCAGAAGCTGTTTGTAGCGCTTTGCGGGGAAGAGGGAGAGAGAAATGATGGAAAGAGATGAAGTGACGAGGAGTGGCAGGAATGATCTGAGAACAGCCGCCGCGATTACGGTTCCCAGGAGCCGGAAGCTTTTTTGCTCACTGCAATTCTGGGGACAGATTCTGCTGCAGATGCTGGCTATGTCTTTTTGCATCGGGATTGCCTGGTGCGTACTGCTTCCGCTTCTGAACGGAGAACTGAACGGAACCGGAGGGAACTGGCTGTCTGATTTATTGCGGAGTTTTCCGCGGTATCTGCTCATGGCGGGTGCTGTCTGCTCCTGGGTGTATCCGTCTACGCTGTTCCAGAATTATTATCCGGTGCTGATCTCCATGAATGCCACCAGACGGCGCGCTGTACTCGGTATCTGGCTCTGTACCGGAGCGGAGGTGATGCTCCTGTCTGGCTTCATGGCGCTTTGCGCATCCCTGGGGATTGGAGAGATAGCAATGAAATGGCTGCCGCCTGTTTTTGGAGTCGTTATGTCTGTGGCTGCTCTGGGCGTCCTTATTGGAATATTGATTTTATGGAACCGGGTCGTCTGGATCATCTTTATTGCGGTGCTTGCGGTTGGAGTCGGAGTCATCTTGGGATTTTGCACTGGCGCGGAGATAGAGCTGGCATTTCTGGATATTTCTTTCTGGGAAGGAACGGCAGCCGCGGCACTGTCAATCGTGGGAACTGGTTTTTATCTCCTGGCGGGGGCGCTGGCTATGGCAGTCATGAGGAGGATTGAAGTGCGGTAATAAATGGTACGATTCAGAACAGCCGGCTGTAGATGACAACAGGCAGAATGGAGACAGGGGGAAAAATTGTGATGTTTCGAGTGATAAAAAATCAATTCCGAATTCACCGGAGTACATATCTGGCAATGGCGGGACTGGAAGTAGCGTTTTTTGGAGCTGGTATGGCATTGCTTGCCATCCTCATGAAAACAGCGGTCGAAGAAGGAGACGGTTCGTTCCCTCTGGGCACAATGCTGGCGGTTATTGGGGGTGGTGTATTTATTTTTATAAATGCAGGTGCAAGCTTTAACCTGTATTTTAATACAGAGGTTGCGTTTGGCTGCACCAGGCGGCAGTTTCTGGTGTCGGCTCTGCTGCAGAATCTGCTGATGGGATTTCTTTGCGCAGCCATCGCGATGGCGTGTGCGGCAGTGGAGGATACGTTGAATGCGCAGTATTTCTATCCGCAATATACACCGGAACTTGTCGTTTTTCCGTATATCCTGCGCTATGGAATTATGTTCGCGGTGGCACTGACGGTGCTTGCCAGCTTCTGTGGGGCGCTTGTGAACCATTTCGGGCAAAAAGCACAGATGCTTCTGCTGATTGTATGGCTATTGGGCTGCTGGACGATGCCGGGCGTGACGGAGGTTTTGTTCCACACGGATGCGGAGACAAGTGGGCTCATTCTGGGAATCGCGTCGGCAATTCTTGCGGTTCCGCAGCGGGTCTGGCCATGCGCAGGCGTTTTGCTTTTGCTGGCTGCGCTGGTATCGACCTGGGCGCTGGTAAGTCGGGAGACGGTGAAATAGGAGGAGTTGAAAATGATAGAGGCAATTGATCTTTGTAAGCAGTTTGAGCGGAATGTGCGGAAAGAAGATGCGGCAGCGGGAAAACGATTCGCAGGTAAGACGGTAAAAGAGGAATTCCTCGCGGTCGATCATGTTTCCCTTCATGCCAAGGCAGGCGAGATTGTGGGCATTCTGGGGCCGAACGGCGCGGGAAAGACGACCCTTCTGCGAATGCTGGGGATGCTGATGACACCGACTTTAGGGCATGTGGCACTGTGGGAGGAAGATTTGGAGAACAGCGCGGAGAATGCGGAAGACTGTGCTGCGAAAAAGGATGCCAATGCAGGGCGAGACAGGCGCCAGATCACCGACCCAATTCGCCGCAAGGAAGCGATCGGCTATCTCTCCGGCAACACAAAGCTGTACCCGCGGTTTTCCATCCGGGAATATCTGACTATGATGGGCGAGCTTTACGGACTTTCACAGGAGGAGATCGCAAAGCGCAGCAAGGAGATTTTTGACCTGCTTGATATGGGATCTTTCGCGGACAACCGGATTGAGCGTCTGTCGACGGGGCAGACACAGCGGGCTTCGATTGCGCGCTGCCTGATGGCGGATCCGCGGGTTTATATTCTGGATGAGCCGACGCTCGGCCTGGATATTCTGAGCGCGGACGCGATCATCCGTTTTATGCAGTCACAGAAAAAGCGGGGCAGGACGGTGCTGTACTCGACGCATTACCTGGAGGAAGCGCAGACGCTGTGCGACCGTATTTATATGATCGACCATGGACAAATTGTGGCGGAGGGGACGCCGCGGGAGCTGATAGAGCGCACCGGGACGGAGAGTTTGCGGGAGGCGTTCCATATTATAATGGAAGAAACTCCTCAGAAGCAGGGGGGAAAGGGTTGAAAATGAAGAAGATACGCACTCTGGTACGAAAGGAAATTCTGGATATCCTGCGTGATAAAAAGACGCTGGTGATGATGATTGTGGTGCCGGTGCTTCTGTATCCGCTGCTGCTGATCGGGCTGTCGCTTTTGATGACTTCCATGATGACGCAGGAGGAGACGAATACAGCGCTGGTGGTGAGCTATCCGGCTGAATATGAGGAAGTCGCCCAGGCACTGGATCGTTTGCAGAAGGAGGATGCGGATGTCCGCCTGTTTTTCGAAGCGGCAGACACGGAAGAAGAGATGGATCTGAATGCCGTGGACGCGGTTCTTCGTCTGGAAATGGATGAAGAGGGCGTGCTTCAGGCGCAGATTGAATATCTTTCAGGGGATACGTATTCTTCCGAGGCCTGCGAGCTGTTAGAAGAATTGCTGGAGGAATACCGGCTGGAGCTGGTGGAGATGGCGCTTACGGATGCCGGTCTGACTATGGATGTTCTGTATCCGGTGGTATATGAGACGGTGGATCAGACTTCGTTATCGGAGAGCTTTGGCATGAGTGTCGGCGGCTGCATTGGGATGCTGCTGATTACGACTATTCTGCTGGGCGCGCTGTATCCGTCGATTGACGCGATGGCAGGAGAGCGGGAGAGGGGAACGTTGGAGACGCTGCTGACCCTTCCGGTGACAAACTTTCAGATCATTATGAGTAAATATATTTCGGTCTCCATCTTCGCGTGCGTGACAGCGGTGATTTCCATGCTTTCTCTGGGCGGCTCTGTGCTGTTTCTGTACTTTGGGCTGATTCCGGGAACCTTAAGTGAGCTAGGTGAGATTTCCCCTGGCATGGTGCTGTCGGTTGTTCCGATGCTGCTGCTGACGCTGCTGGTGACGGCTCTGCTGATTACTGCGCTGTGTATGTGCTTCTGCGTGTTTGCGCGGAGCTTTAAGGAGGCAAATAACTATATTACTCCTGCGATGCTGGTAATTATGATTGTTTCCATGGTGGGGATTTTCCCTTCCGTGACGCTCGACGCCCACACAGCGCTGATCCCGATCGCGAATGTTTCTCTGATGATAAAAGATCTGATCTCCGGGCAGTTCGACTGGACACTTGCGGCGCTGACAATTGTGGTGAACTTCGGCTACAGCGTGCTGATTGTGTGGGTTCTCTCGAGAATGTATGACAGCGAGGCGGTTTTGTTTTCCGACGGGTTTACCAGCTTCCGGATTTTCCAGAAGCGCAGCGATATCAAACCAGGCACTATGCCCGCCCCCGGCGACGTTGCCATCGCAGTTCTTGTACTGCTGTTGCTGATCCTGTATGTGGGCAGTGCTGTGACAGTGCGTTCCGTCACAGCAGGTACGGCAGTCACACAGCTTCTGATTCTCGCGGTGCCGCTGCTTCTGACCTGGTATATGAAAACCAATCGGAAAACGCTTTTCCTGCTGAACGCTCCCCGCTTTTCCGTGGTTCCGGGCGCGATTTTGCTCTATGTGGGCGCGTATCTGACCGGGATTGCGTTATCCCTTGTCATGTATGCGCTGTTTCCGGGAAGTGCGCAGAACCTGGAAGCGAGCTATGCAGAGCTGTTTGCGCAGCCGTTATGGATTCTGATGATTATCATGGCGCTTATGCCCTCGATTGGCGAGGAACTGTTGTTCCGCGGCCTGATTTTCGGGACGGTGCGGGAGTGGGGGAAGGAGCGGTCGAGGGGAAGCAGCCGGGAAAGTGAGAATAACGAACGTCCCTTTGGCTCTGATTTGCAGCAATCCGCAGCCGGAATACAAGATACATTGGAAAATCGGAAAGAAAAACAGCATATGGCAGCGATCTGGCCGACTGTTGCTGTCTCCGCTCTGATTTTCGCGGCATTTCACATGAGCCTTGTCAAGCTGCCGGCGACCTTTTTGCTCGGCGCGGCGTTTGCATATGTGATTGATGCAGGAGGCAGTATTTATCTGTCTATGGCGCTGCATTTCCTGAACAATGCCGTGTCTGTCGTGGTATCCGTATATCCGGAGCAGGCGGCCAGGTGGGTGCCGTTCCTGGTAAAAGAATCCTACTCTGTATCGGAGGTTCTGCTGATGGCAGGGGTAGGGATACTCTGTGGTACGGCAGGATTTTACCTGCTGCAGAGAATGCCGCGCGGGCATTCAACAACGCGCTGCCAGTGAAGGAACATTTGCACATGAGTAACAGTAGCGTTCCCTGTTTCGCTGTTCTTGATTTTTTCTGTGGTAAACGGACCGGAGGCGTGGTATACTACAGGAAAGAATGAAACAGGAAGGGAGCGGACGGCGAAGCCGTCCAAATAAAAAGATGAGCAAAATTATTTTAACTGGGGATCGGCCCACAGGCAGACTGCATGTGGGTCATTATGTGGGATCGCTGCGCAGACGTGTGGAGCTGCAGAATTCCGGCGAATACGACAAAATCTATATTATGATTGCGGATGCGCAGGCATTGACGGACAATTTTGATAATCCGGAGAAAGTGCGCCAGAATATCATTGAGGTTGCGCTGGACTATATGTCCTGCGGTCTTGACCCGGCGAAATCGAACCTGTTTATTCAGTCCCAGATCTCAGAGCTGACGGAGCTGACGTTTTATTATATGAATCTGGTAACGGTATCCAGACTGCAGCGCAATCCGACGGTAAAGAATGAAATACAGCTGCGCAATTTTGAAGCCAGCATACCGGTTGGATTTTTTACATATCCGATCAGCCAGGCGTCGGATATCACCGCCTTTAAGGCGACTACAGTACCGGTTGGCGAGGATCAGCTGCCTATGATCGAGCAGGCCAGGGAGATTGTGCGCAAGTTCAATACCATCTATGCGCCTGTGCTGGTAGAGCCGGAGGCGCTGATCCCAGACAGCGAGGCATGTAAGCGCCTTCCGGGTACCGATGGCAAGGCCAAAATGAGCAAATCTCTCGGCAACTGCATCTATCTGTCAGACAGTGCAGATGAAGTGCAGGAAAAGATTAAAAATATGTTTACCGACCCGCAGCATCTGCGCGTCTCTGATCCGGGGCATCTGGAAGGAAATACGGTTTTCACATATCTGGATGCATTCTGCAAGGATGAGCATTTTGAACGGTATCTGCCGGAGTATGCCAATCTGGACGAACTGAAAGCCCATTATACCAGGGGTGGTCTTGGAGACATGAAAGTAAAGCGTTTCCTCACCAATGTCATGCAGGAGACCCTGGAGCCGATTCGGAAGCGCAGAAAAGAACTGGAGAAAGATATTCCAGCTGTCTTTGAAGTATTAAAGGCTGGAACCGAGGCAGCCAGAGAGACTGCGGCGCAGACACTTTCTGAAGTGAAGAGCGCCATGAAGATCAATTATTTTGAAGATCAGGAGCTGATTCGGCAGCAGGCAGAGAAATATCAGATTTGAAATGATAAACGCAGAGTTCTGTTATCTTGAAAAACGATTTTAGAAATTGCCCGGAGACGGATGTGGAAGCAGGGTATTGCGAAAGTGAGGAAAGCGGACATGAATTCAGTAGTCATGGTTGGAAAATATGAATTGTTGGAGTCGAATGTGGTATATCTGGATCCCGATATGTCTGAAGTGGTGATTTGCTTTGCGGCTGAAGAAGAACAAACATATATCCATTTGTCGTTTATAGATGATCAGGAAAATGCGGAGTATTCGATCAAAGCAAATGTTCAGAATAATCATCTGTATATCATATGTGTGAATTTTCGTAATACCCTTGGCACTGGTACTGTAAAAGCGCTTGAATTTAGAAGTACAGAAGTGGAAAAGATTCTTCTCCACTTCTGGGTGTATGCAGTAGGAGAGAAAGGAACCCGCCGAATAGAGTATAATTTACTTAAGGAGGCCGTGAATGATTGATAATGACAGTTTGTCCGGGAAAGCATTAGAGATTGAGATATCTGATACCACGCAGGATAACAGGAAAGCAAAGCCTTATAAACTGACCGCATTTTCGCTGTGCAATTATAAGGCGTTTCGGGGAGATACCGGCTGGATAATGATAAAGCCGCTAAGTTTGCTGGTTGGAAATAACTCAGCCGGGAAAAGTGCGCTGTATCAGGTATTGAGGATGCTAAAATTCGCATGTGAAAGGCTGGTTCATGAATCCAGGTTTGAAGACCTGAGTGCCTTAGAAGATTTGTCAGGGGATTTTACAGATGTGTGCAATAAAGATTCTGTAGGACAGGAAGTGCTTTTCCGATTTCGATTTTCTGCGGTAGAAGAGCCATCAGAGGATTTGACATATCAGATATCGTTAGGAAAAGCACCGACAGGTGATTATGGAATTGTAAAAAGGGTAGAAATCGAGAGGGATCAGAGAAGGTGGAGTCTGCTGGATTACTATGAAAGCACCAACCTTTTCTTTTTAACCTGGAAAGAAGGCAAAAAGAAAATTCCGGCTCAAATTGGAATGATGGTTCAGAGCGTCTTTGATGCACTTTTTGATTTTTCAAATTCCATTCGAATTGTTTCAGCGCATAGAGCCGTTCCTGAGCGTGTTATGCAACTGACTGGAACCAGACCGAAAGAGTTAGGTGAGGACGGAAGTCAGTCTTATAATTTTCTCTATGCTCTTGCAGAGGCGGAGGGTCAGGAACTGGATTTGGTAAATAATTGGCTGGGAAGATTTGGCTATACGTATTTCTGGAAAGCAAGGGGGAAAAATCGTGGTGAGTTTATGCTTAAAAACACAAGGACGGGAATAGAATCCAATATTGTGGACAATGGTTTTGGTATTTCTCAAAGTCTTCCGATAGCTGTTGCTGTTTCGTCCCTACAGGGAGAAATGCTTTTGATGGATACGCCGGAGGCTTTTCTTCAGACGAATATGCAGAGTGAATTGGGAGATTTACTGGTTCAGGGGGCGCAAAAAGGATGTCTTCTGGTGGAAACGGGGAGCGAATACCTGCTTCTTCGGATACGCAGAAGAGTGGCAGAAGGAAATATCCCGGCGGATTCTATTTCCATTTATTTTATTGAGGAAGATGAAAGTGGAAGTGCAGTTTGCAGGGAGATTGGAATTAATCAGGAAGGGGAGTTTATTCATCAGACACCACAGTTTAAGAGTTTTTTTTCTTCTGATTTCAGCGATATGGAGGTAATAGACCAAATACGGCTGGAGAAATATCGGGCGAGATATCAGGAAGAAAATTCTCCTAAAAACCAGACACATGGAGCAGACGGTTATGAGATTAGTTATTGATACAAATATCTGGATAAAAGCTCTTGTCAGTAAAGAATATGAAATAGATTGCGCAGAAGCTTTATACTGTTTTCTGCATGATAAGGATATGGAGCTTGCTCTGGATTGCAAGGGAGAAATAATGGCTGAATATCGGGATAACCTGCAGAAAGAGCGATCCTTTCAGAAGTGTATGATAAAACTGGAGAATGAAAAGCGGAAGTGTTTGGTTTCATCTAATCTCAATAAAGCACATAAGAATGCCTTGATTTCCAGAGGTTTTCACGAACCGGAGGATCATGTTTTTGTCGGAACGGCAATGAACGCAGATAAACTTATCGTGACGGAAGACAGCGATTATGGTGTGCATCAGGAGGCAGAGAAGCAGGCAGTGTTTACATATATGAAAGAAAAAATGGGAATGCAGGTGATGTCGGCAGAACAGTTTTCCAGAGAACAGGCCTGAAAGCCAAAGAGAGGAGCGGTATCCGTGGAAGATACCGCTCCTCTCTTTGGCTTTCAGGCCTGCTCTGCCTCTTTACACTTTAGGATATCGTCATAGAAAGCCCGCATTTCTTTCTGTGAATCAAAGACCGCGACAAACATCTGGTTCCCCATCGCACCGGAGAGGGCATCAGGGATTCGTTCGGCCATTTTTACATGGGTGCTGTATTTTTGCAGGATATCGTCTTTTGATAAGATAAAGTCCTTACCGTCGCGGCGGCCGGCGAACGCGCAGTAAGCGTGGCTGCCAACTGGCATGGTGGAGCGATCGAATGCGATCATGTCGGCCCAGATCTTATAGACGTCGGTGCTGTGCGCGAAGTCGATCATGTCCGGCGTCACGCCGCCGCTCGGACGCATATTGACCTCAAGTGCAACGAGATCGCCTTTTTTGCCAAGCCCCTCCTGATCCTGCAGGAGGCGGAAAAATTCAAAATGAACGAAACGGCTCTTGACGCCGAAGCTTTTCACCGTTGCGCGGCCTGCGGCACGGGTGTCGTCAGGCAGATTTTTGAGGATATAGAACAGGGCATTGTCGGATTTGTTCACAATATCCATGATGGATTCCGGCGTGACATTGCCGGTCTCAAACATCGGCTCACCTTTGGAGTCGATGATCGCGTCGTAGGAATTCACCTCGCCCTGTACAAACTCTTCCATTATATAGGAAGTATTCGGCCATTTCAGGTCAAAGAACTGCTCCATCTGCTCATCGTTTTCCAGCTTAAAGGTGTGAGACGCTCCTACGCCATTGTCTGGCTTGGCTACGACCGGATAGCCGACCTCCTTCGCAAATACAAGGCAGTTTTCCAGTGTATCGACCATATGATAACGCGCGACCGGGATACCGGCCTTGCGGTAAAAGTCTTTCATCCGGGATTTGAACTTTACGTTTGGGATATCTTCCACATGAAAACCGGTGCTGATATTGAAATCCGTGCGCAGCTTCGCGTCGCGCTCCAGCCAGTATTCGTTGTTGGATTCCAGCCAGTCGATTCTTCCATGTTTGTAAATCAGAAAAGCGACCGCGCGGTAGACCTCGTCGTCATTTTCAAGGCTGCTTACCTTATAATATTCATTCAGACTGGCTTTTAAATCAGCTGACAGCTCATCATAGGGGGCGTCGCCGATGCCGAGCACGTTCAGACCGTTTTTTTTCAGCTCCCGGCAGAACATCCAGTAGTTGGTTGGAAAGTTTGGTGAGATAAAAATAAAATTTTTCATTGGTTCATTCCTCTTTTTTTAATGTTTTTTCTTTTATTCATACCCAAGAAGATATGGCACAAAGTATTCCACCTGCTTATACCACCAGTTCCAGTCGTGGCAGCAGTCCGTTCCCCACAGATCGACCCAGGCGCGAATTTCCTTGTCTTCCAGAATTCGCTGGAGGTTGCGGGTGGATTCCGGCATTTCCCAGGCGCCCTGGCCGCAGCAGATGACGGCGCGCTTCAGGTTATAGAGCGGTATGTACGGGTGATCCTTGGGCATCCCCCCGAGATAATGGATGGGGGAATTCTGGTAGACGAGATCGTCCATGTAATCGCCGAAGCCATACTCGGTCGAGTAAAGCCCGGAGAGCGCCAGCAGACCGTCAAACAGATCCGGACGGCGGAAATACAGGTTCGCTGCATGGGTCGCGCCCAGGCTGCATCCGAAAAGCATCACGCCGGGGTAGCCGCTCCAGCCATTGCAGTCATTGGCGAGACTGCGCAGAGACGGAACCAGCTCATCGGTGATATAGGTAATCCACTGCTCATAGCGTTCGATCCGCCAACGGGCGTCGCCCATCGGGTTTGACCAGGTCTCGCCGTCCACGGTGTCGATTGCGCAGATGATAACTTCCCCGTTCTCAATCCAGGGCGACCAGACGTCGGTCATGTGAAAATTTTCAAAGTCGTAGAAACGTCCGTCCTGGCAGGGGATGAAAATGATCGGGCGGCCGCTGTGGCCGTAGACCTTGCATTCCATCTGCCGTCCCAGAGTAGGACTGTATTCATTGAAATATTGTGTTTTCATAGAGTAAACTCCTTCTGCTTTGCTAAAAGGGAAGATTCTGGCAGTTGAGTCTGTTTTTAGCAATGACAGGATGGTTATCAATCCTGCGGCTATTTGCTTTGACCAACGCTATGAGTACAGCAGAGTATTCATAAAGAACGGAATCTGCTTTTCCCAGCTTGCCTCGCAGTGCGTTCCTCCGGGGATGATCCGGCTTTCCAGCAGAATCCCTTTTTTCATCAGCTTTGCTGTAATCTGTCCAAACGTTCGCAGCATATCCTTATGGTTTGCCAGCTCTTTTTCCCCGTAATCCATATAGAGTATGGTATCAGATGGGGTATTCGCTTTTTTGATCATTTTTGAGAGTCCGTCAATATCTACCCACAGGGAGGGAGAGAGTGCCGCCGCGCGGGAAAAATAGCGGGAATATTCGAGCAGGGCGTACAGGCTCATCAGTCCGCCCATCGAGCTCCCTGCGATAAAGGTGTGTTCCCGCTCTGGCAGGGTGCGGTAACGGCGGTCAATTTCCTCTTTAAAAGTATGTACCATCCAGTCCATGGTGATCTGCCCCCAGGCTTCAATCTTCCCGAAGGAAGGGACTTCAAAGGGAAATGGCGTGTATTCTTTTAGCCGTCCGTTATCGGGGCTGTGGTTACATTCTACCGCGGCAATGATGAGCGGCGTCCCGGTGTAGTCCATATATTCCTTCATGCCCCAGCATTTTCCGTAAGTCGCGTCCGAGTCGAAAAAAACATTGTGCCCGTCGAACATATAAAGCACCTCGTAGCGCCGGTCCGGTTCAATCGTGTAAGACTCTGGCAGGTATACATAGACGCCTCGTTTTTCGTCTCCGGTCAGTTCGGGGATGGTGGTTTTCCATTTTTCAACCATGATTTCCTCCAATATCAGGCAGTATTTTAATCGGGCATCGGCTTCAGCCGAATGCTCGCGTGTCGGGCGCAGACAGCGCCAGCTGTCAGCTTCCTTATGCGCCAATAAGATTATAGCATTTTCTTTTCCTCAGTCAATCCAATTTCGGCTGTCAGGCGAAAATTGGTAGACTTTTTTGTTAGAGGTAGAAATGAGAAATATTTGGTCAGACAAAAATTGAACCTTTGAGAACGGTTTAATGAAATGCATTGCTTTTCGGTTCGGTCATCGAGCAGCAGTGGTATGACTACCAGGATGATGCCTATAAGCAGATTGCTGTTCGCTGGTGCCGGGATGAGGGATTGATATAACTGATATAGTGTAAACGTGAAGAACCTTGGCAGCGGTTTAGAGCAAACTATTGCCGGGGTTCTTTACGTTTATGACATATGTGCATCTGCGTTAATCAATATTAAACGAAATTTTTAGCTTCACGGAAACAAATGAAAACTCCAAGAAGTCGAGTAAACTTTCAAAAAAATGTGATTGACAGTTGAAGTGTTGCCTTTGTTTGTGCTATACTAATATAAAGTGTGCCTGTAAACATCCAAAACGCGAGGTGTACGCATGAAGATAAGTTATAAGAAGCTCTGGATTCTGTTGATTGAGCGGGACATATCCAAAGCAACACTGAGAGAAGAAACAAAAATAGCTGCGGGAACAATGAGCAAACTCAATAAAGGTGAAGAAGTGGCACTGTCGGTGCTGTTGCGCATCTGCGATTACCTGGACTGCGATATTGGCGATATCTGTCAGGCAGTACGTGAAGAAAAATAAGTGAAATAACGTCTGTAGCGAAATTGGACAGTATAGCAGAACGATAGGAGGCCGCACCTGTGGAAATATTTAATAATACTACAAAGATTATATCTCATGGAAGCGCGATATCGATGCTGATTTGGGAAACCTTGAGCTTCTTATCCTGATGATAGAGGATATCACACCGGAGTACGACTACAAGCTGAATGAACTGTTCCGGGTGATTCGTGAAAAAGAAGTCAATCCGATTAACGAGGGAAACAAGAAGATTCTGATATTCACAGCGTTTTCGGATACGGCGGAATACCTATATGAAAATGTCAGCTGCATGGTCAGCAGTGAGCTCGGGCTGAATACGGCTCTTATTACTGGCTCCGTGGACGGGAAAACTGCAATCCCCAGATTCAAAGCTGATATGAACCATGTCCTCGCCTGCTTCGATTCCGAAGTCACAGACGAGATTGTTACCGAGATTGCAAAACAGCATTCGTTCTATGCGGTATTCCGTGACAGCGGTATGGCGAACGACAGCGTTATGACGAATTTCGAGTAGATCTTTGAGACTTACAGTCTGAGAACATAAAGGAAGGTGTTGAGATGGTTGATATTATAAATTACACAGGCACTGACGAACTGGCAGTAAAAATTGAAAAGTTGATTGATGCGTCAAGGAAACAGGCGGTTACTCAAATTAATGCCATCATGGTCCAGACCTACTATGAAATTGGGCAGATGATTGTGGAAAGTGAGCAGCAAGGCGAAATTCGCGCCGGTTATGGGAAGCAAGTGCTCAAAAGGCTGTCAGAAAAGCTGAATGGCAAATTTGGAAAAGGGTTTTCTGTTGACAATCTGGAAAATATGCGGCGGTTCTATCTGACTTATAGTGGAAAAATATCCGAGACGGCGTCTCGGAATTGTGAAGCAGAAAAATCCGAAACACTGTCTCGGATTTCTGACAAGCCGAATTTTCCCCTTAGCTGGTCGCACTATGTTTTTCTTATGCGTATTGATAATCCGGATGAACGCAGCTTTTATGAGATAGAAACGGGACGGGAGCATTGGAGCTTACTCTGCCAGAGGATAACACCCAGATTTTCGCAAGCAAATATCAGACGATTCTTCCGAATAAGGAGGAATTGACTCGGTTGCTTGATGAAAAGATTGGAGAAAGCGAGGATGCCGGGGATGAGTTATGCGAAGGACGGTCAGAGCGTGGAGCGCAGATTCGCTGAGGATATGGATTTGGCGGATGAAGTTTGTGTATATGCAAAGCTGCCGAAGGGTTTCTCAATCCCAACACCTGTGGGGAATTACTCTCCTGACATGACAGAGGCAGAGTTAATCTTTACTTACTCAGATGTGTTTAAAGGCAAAGAGAAGCCAGACTTGTATAAGGAAATCGAATCTCTCAACATTCATAAGACCATAAGTATCATTTGTGAATTGATACCCCCACCAATCTGTTTTTAATGACCAGAGCGAAAATCGGTGGACTTTTTCTGAAAACTGTGCTATAGTGAGCGGCACATGACAAGTATAGCAATGCCTGTTTCCAGAAGCAGCTGCAATGGGAAAGCGTTTCCCTGAGCGGATGTTCAGGAAGGAGTGGCTTTTCGGGGGATTCGGATAAAAAGGATAAGATGTGATTTTTCATGGCTGATTTGACAAAAGAACTGATTATACAGACGGTATTTGAATTGCTGAATGAGCGTTCGTTCTCGAAAATTACAGTCAAGGATATCGTGGAACGGTGTGGGATTAACCGGAATACGTTTTACTATTACTTCCGAGATATTACGGATGTAATGGAGTTTGCCGTGAAGCGAGAGATGAACCGGATCATGGAAACGCATCTGGATGCGGAGGATGTCTTTGACGGGCTGCTTCAGGTCATGGATATGTTTTCGGAGAATAAGAGAGCGTTTCTTCATATTTACCGTTCACTGGATCGTGCGGTCATGATGCATGAGGTGGAAGTCCTGTGCGAATATATGGTGACGGAATATGTGCTGCGCGCGAAGGATTATATTGAAATACAGAAGCTCTCGCCGGAGGATCAGCGCATGATAAGGAATTTCCAGAAATGCATTCTGGAGGGCGTGCTGCTGGACTGGATGGAGCACGGTATGAATGAGAACCTGACTTCAGATATGAGACGCGCGATGGAGCTGATGAATCTGGCTGTGGCGCAGCATGAATAGATAAAGCGATGGGGTGCAGGATGCGATAGAGAAAAGAATTTTTTAGTCATTTTGGCCGTGGTGTCTGAATTTTGGACACCACGCTTTTTTTGTCTGTATTTTTTTGAAAAAAAATGAAATAAAATCCTCTCCGAAAGGAGGGAACGGTAAGATATGGATTCACTGAGGACTCTGAAAATAGCGCGCAACGGCTATATTGTCATTGCATTGATTATCTGTGTTCTGGGTATCGGTTTGCTGGTTCACCCCACTTATCCGATCGACATTCTCATCCGCACACTTGGCCTGGTTTTTATCGCGGATGGAATCATAAAGATGATCGGCTATTTTTCAAAAGACTTTTACTGTCTGGCATTTCAGTATGATTTCGCGTTTGGAATTCTGATGGTGGCGCTTGGCCTGGTGATCCTGATTCGCGGGGAGAACTATTCGCAGCTGTTGTATGCGGTTCTTGGACTGATCATTCTGATGGATGCGCTGCTCCGGATTCAGATGTCGCTGGACGCCAGGAAATTCGGCCTTGGTCTCTGGTGGAGAATACTGATCATTTCCATCCTTACCGGTGTTTTTGGAATGATACTGGTCATTGACCCGTTTGACGGAGAGGGAGTGACCATGACACTGACCGGCATGGCAGTCTTACTGGAGGGGCTGCTGAACCTGTGTGTAGCGGTCTACACGGTAAGGATACTGGATCGGTTTTCAACGCCGCCGGGTCAGCGTGAATAAAGGAGCAGGAAATCCGGAAAACGTTTTCCGCGGCAATCTGAAAGCATAAGCAGGCGCAAGGTAAAATGATTTACATTGTTTACTATAAGTATACGAAAAGGAGAAAGGAAAAAGATGAAACTGGCAGATAAGGCAAAAGTAGCGGCTACAGAGATGGTGGCGACGAAAGCATTGAATTACCTCGAGAAAGACCCGGAGACCAATATTCCGAAGCTGATGGAGCTGGTTGACAAGTATATGCCGAAGGATTATTACGTGGCGCAGAGAAACGCGATCCGGTCGGCGATTGCGGATAAGAATAACAACTGGTATAAGCTGATTCTCCGTATGTATGAGCTGGATCCGGGAGCTCGGGAAGCTTTTTTCCGGAACTTTATCATTAACGCCAGCCTGAAAGGAACTGCGATACAGAAGGATTACGCGCAGGAACACAATTGCAATGTGCCGTGGGCGATTCTGCTTGACCCGACGAGCGCCTGCAATCTGAAATGCACCGGCTGCTGGGCTGCGGAGTACGGGCATCAGCTGAACCTGACGCTGGAGGAGATTGATTCCATCATCCGTCAGGGCAAAGAGCTGGGTGTCTATATGTATATTTATACCGGCGGTGAGCCGACTGTGCGCAAAAAAGACCTGATTAAGCTCTGCGAAATGCATCCGGACTGTGAGTTCCTGGCGTTCACGAATGGCACCCTTTTTGACGAGGAATTCTGTGATGAGATTCTGCGGGTGAAAAACTTTATCCCGGCGTTCAGCGTGGAAGGCTCCGAGGAGGCCAATGACGGGCGGCGCGGAGAATGTATTTATCAGAAAGTCATGCACGCGATGAAGCTTCTGAAAGACCGCGGGCTTCCGTTCGGTGTATCGACCTGCTACACATCTGCGAATGTGGAAAGCGTGTGCAGTGAGGAATACTTTGACCATCTGATTGAGTGCGGGGCTTTCTTCGCATGGTTCTTCCATTATATGCCGGTCGGGAATGATGCATCCACAGAACTGCTGCCGACACCGGAACAGCGGAAAATGGCATACGATAAAATCCGTGAATACCGGGGGACGAAATCTCTGTTTACTATGGACTTCCAGAATGACGCGGAGTATGTACACGGCTGTATCGCCGGCGGGCGGCTTTATATGCATATCAACGCGAAGGGTGATGTGGAGCCGTGCGTATTCATTCATTATTCGAACTGCAATATTAAAGAAACATCGCTGAAGGATGCCCTGAAGAGCCCGCTCTTCCAGGCTTATCACGACAATCAGCCGTTCAATGACAATATGCTGCGCCCGTGTCCGATGCTGGAAAATCCGGAACGGCTGCGCGAGATGGTCAAACAGGCAAAGGCAGTCAATACGGATTACCAGAGTCCGGAAAGTGTGGACGACCTCTGTGACAAGACTACGCCATACGCCGAGAACTGGAAACCGACGGCAGATGCGCTCTGGGAGGAAAATCCAAAGTCGAAAAAGGCGTAAATGGGGTTATGTAAGCCATTGCTCGCATAAGTGAACCCGACATAATTGCCCCGGCAGAAGGGATATAGTCTCTGCCGGGGAATTTCTGTGTCAGGCGTTCAGCACCTGTCTTTTCATTTTGATGCTGTTCTGAACTGTTACCAAATTATTAAGAATCTGGTGATTGACAGAGCGGACAGAATGGATTTATGCTAAAGCTGTCCCTGTAAAATGGCAATTGATTTATTTTGACTGTTTCTGAGATACCGTTATAGGTCACACCCTGACCAATTTACGCTATTTTATCCACTACAGGTGTGCCCCATAACGGCATCCGGCTAATGAAATCGCTGCGCGACGGAGCCAGATGCCTGCTGCCGCTGCGCTTTCAACCCTGACCACGCAGCAGGTGCGTGGTCGGGTTATGAATAGTAATGAGAGGACGTATATACTACAAAAGAAAAGGAAAGATTTGACTATGATTTACAATGGATATGAGCTCACATGGATTTTTTTGTCTACTCATTCCTGGGATGGATTCTGGAGACGGTGCAGGCTGCGGTCAAAAAGAAACGGTTTGTGAACCGCGGCGTGATCAACGCGCCCCTTTGCATCAGCTATGGTATTGCAATGTGGATCGTTACCGTGTTTGGCCAGGATCTACACTGGTTCTGGCTGTTCTGCGGCGCTACGGTCGTGACGACAATGACAGAGTGGGTCGGAGGACGAGCGGTAGAATATCTTTACCACGAGCGCTGGTGGGATTATTCGAATGTAAAGTGGAACCTGGATGGATATATCTGTCTCCCGGCCTCTCTTTTCTGGGGACTTCTGGCGACAGTATGCATGATCTGGGGAAATGCTCTGATTATTCGCCTCTTCCGTCTGCTGCCGGAGCTTCTCGGCGTCCTGATTGTATGGATCTGTGTGGTTGGCATTGGCCTTGACGCCCTGGCAACCACCATTCTGGTGTATGGAAAGAGTAAGCACGCAGAGCGATGGAAATATGTCGACAACTGGTTTACATCTCTTAGCCGGAATCTTGGAGGGCGCCTTTACCGCCAGGTAAACCGCAGGATTGAGCGCGCTTATCCGCAAAAGAAGGCAGTTGAGAAGAAAGAAGTACGTGACGCGGCTGTATTTGCGTCAGGCTGTTCGACTTATAAGCTGATCTGGATGTTTGTTCTGGGCGCTGCTCTGGGGGATTTTTTTGAGATCCTTTTTATGAAGATTACGACCGGCGTCTGGATGAGCCGCACCAGTCTGGTGTGGGGGCAGTTCAGCATCATATGGGGCTTTGCGATCGCGGCGGCTACCCGGCTTCTGTACCCGTATCGGGAGCGTTCGGACAGCTTTATTTTCCTGACGGGGACGGTGCTGGGCGCGGTTTATGAATATTTGTGCAGCGTACTGTCTGAAATGTTATTTGGCACGGTGTTCTGGGATTACAGCGAGATTCCATTCAACCTGGGCGGGCGCATCAATCTGCTGTACTGCCTGTTCTGGGGGATGGCTGCGGTGCTGTGGCTGCGGGTGCTTTATCCGCGCCTGTCCGGACTGGTCGAAAAGATCCCGATGCGTCCGGGCAAGATACTGAGCTGGTGCCTGGTTATTTTTATGATCTGCAATATGCTCGTATCCGGTATGGCGCTATTGCGCAGCAACGAGCGGCTGGCGGGCGTGGAGGCGACACAGAGCTGGCAGGTGTGGCTGGATACGTATTACGATGACGACACGCTCGCGAAAATTTACCCGAACGCGATCCGGGTGGAGTGAAGACGGATTGCCTGGAACGGCAAACAGGATGACACTGTGCAAAGTGAGCCGGGATGTCGCCTGAAATGTGATTCAGGGGATTTATTCCCACGAAGCTGGAAAGATTGGAGGAGAATATATGGAGCCGCTTGTGAGTATTATTGTCCCGGTTTACAACGCAAAGGATTATATCGGGCGCTGTGTGGACAGCATTTTGAATCAGGAATATCAGAATCTGGAAATTCTGCTGATTGACGATGGCAGCAGCGACGGCACGGATATGCTGCTGGATGCATATGCGGAAAAGGACGCGAGAGTCCGGGTTATCCATCAGAAAAATTCAGGTGTTTCCGCGACCCGCAACCATGCTCTGGATCTGGCGCACGGCGAATTTATTCAATTCGCGGACAGTGATGACTGGCTGACGCCGGACTCAACGAAGCTGTTCGTTCGCTCGATGATGGAAAATAATGAAGATGCCGGAACGAAAACCGCGCCAATAACTGGATTAGATGCAGGTTCAGAAGACAGGACGGTAAAGCAATGCGATCTGGTGATTGCGGATTTTTACCGTGTGACGGGGAAACGTGTTTCGCAGAAGGGGGACATTGATGCGGATCACCTTATGGATCGCAGGGAATTTGCTTCCTATATGATTGAGAATCCGGCGGATTTTTACTATGGCGTACTCTGGAATAAGTTTTTCCGGCGCTCTATCATCGAGGAACATCAGATCCGGATGGATGAGGAACTCGACTGGTGTGAGGATTTTCTGTTTAATCTCGAATACATTCGTTATGCAGAGGGCATCCGCGCGATTCAGGCGCCGGTGTACTATTATATGAACCGCAAGGACAGCCTGGTCTCTCAGGGAATGAGTATTAGCAATACGATCCGGATGAAGAGTACGGTATTCGATTATTACAATGCTTTTTACAGGGATGTCTACGAAGAAGACTATGATGAAGTAAAACAGAAGGTACGAATGTTTCTGATCAGTATGGCATGGGACGGATTTGTCATGCCGACGGTTGTACCGGGAACGGCAAAACTCGGAGAAGAGCGTGTGAGGCTGGCTGGACAGTCCGTCAGCCTCACACCGGGAATCCTGGCGGATCTTTATTATTTCCGCAAACTGCTGGAATACTATCTGGGACTTAGCGCGATGCTGAAAAAGATTACACTGGATGAAGCTCTGCTGCTGCTTTTGCTGGAAAATGGCAGGCAGTTTGAAGATCGGAAAGAGATCGCTGAGCTGGCGGGTCTCAATTCTCAGAAAACCATGCGCGCGCTGCAGCGTCTCAAGCATGAAAAGCTGATCGAATTTGATCCGGATGCGGAGGAACGGATTTCGATTGAACTGCTGGAAAAATCGAAAGACTATCTGGATGAGATTCATCACGCGGTAGAAGAGTGTAAGAGAGCCTGCCTGAAGGATTTTTCAAAAGAGGAGGCGGCGCTTTTTCAGGATTTGATGAAAAAAGCATGCGGCAGTATGCGCGAGAAGCTTTCCCAGGTCTCATTTACGGGTGCGCTTGACACGGCAGATTCGGAGAAGCGCAGCAAAAAGAATACGGGAAGCGGCCGAAAAAAGAAAAAGAAAGAATAGGCAGGGGGCGAATCCCCCTGCCTGTTTTAAAGTACTTTATTCAGAAAATCAATGGTTCGCGGCTCTTTCGGGTTCAGCAGCACTTCCTGGGGAGTGCCTTCCTCGACGATGTAGCCGCCGTCCATAAAGAGGACACGGTCAGCGACTTCGCGGGCAAAGCCCATCTCGTGGGTGACGATCACCATGGTCATGCCGTCCGCCGCAAGCTGCTTCATGACCTGAAGCACTTCACCGACCATCTCCGGGTCAAGGGCGCTGGTCGGCTCGTCGAACAGCATGATATCCGGCTCCATGCACAGGGCGCGCGCAATCGCGACACGCTGTTTCTGACCGCCGGAGAGCTGGCTCGGATAAGCGTTCGCTTTATCCTCCATGCCGACCTTCCGAAGCATTTTATGGGCGCGTTCGGCAGCTTCTTCCTTGCCGGCTTTTTTCAGGTCTACCGGTGCGAGCGTCAGGTTCCGCATCACATCCATGTGTGGGAACAGGTTGAAGTGCTGGAATACCATGCCGATGTTCTCACGCAGTTTGTTGATGTCGGTCTTTTTATCGGTCAGGCTCATGCCGTCGACGGTGATTTCGCCGCCGGTGATTTCCTCCAGGTTGTTGATGCAGCGCAGAAAGGTGGATTTGCCGCTGCCGGAGGGACCGATGACGACGACCACTTCTCCTTCATAGACGTCTGTGGAGATGTCTTTGAGCACTTCCAGCTTTTTAAAATTCTTTTTCAGATGGGACACATGGATTTTTACATTATTAGTCTTTGCCACGGTTCAGCCTCCTCTCAAGCGCTCTGGATGCCAGGGTCAGGATTTCGATCACGATCAGGTACATGACGGCGACGATTCCCCAGGTCTGGAAGGACATGAAAGTATTCGCCACTACGTTTTTCGCGGTATTGACCAGCTCCGGGAAACCAATAATGGACAGGATGGACGTGTCCTTCAGAGTGATGATGAATTGATTGATGATGCTGGGGATCATCGTGCGGATGGCCTGCGGCATGACAACGCGGTACATGGCCCGCCACCAGGGAAGCCCGAGACTGCGGGCAGCCTCCATCTGGCCTTTGTCCACAGACTGGATTCCGGCGCGGATGATCTCGGCCATATAGGCGCCGCAGTTCAATGCCAGACAGATCGTGCCGGCCTGTAGAGCGGAGAGCGTGATCGGGTTACCGACAATATTTTTCATAAAATAGGGTACCCCGAAATAGACAAAGTAGGCGAGGACGATCAGAGGCACACCGCGGATGACGTCGACAAAGACCTTGTCGATCGCGCGGCATACTTTGTTATTCATGACGCCGAGAATGCCGAAGAAAATACCGAGGATACAGGCAAAGAACAGGCCGCACAATGCGAGCAGAACCGTCTGCCCCATGGCGTTCAATAGAAGATGCCCATATTTTGTAAGAATCAGAACCATAAATGTCTCCCTTCGGATGCAATCATATAAAAAGGCTGCTGCCAAACCCGCGGCGGATTTTACAGCAACCTTTTCCTCTTTCATTATAGTAGAAATAGTTTGAAACCTGTAACTGAGTCGTATTCTGTCAGCTGCGAAATTTCTACCTGTCGAAAATGTAACCAATCAGGACAGTGGATCTGCGCTTCAGTTCTGATTGGTTACCTGAAGATTATTCTGTAACTGCTTCCGTCTCGACCTCGGTCTCTGCCTCGGCGTCGCCAAGCATAGCAGCCTCTGCCGTAGCAGCCGCATCCTCACCAAGGTAGGTGGCGATGATCTCAGCGTAAGTGCCGTTTTCTACGATATTGGCAAGGCCTGCGTTGAACATGTCAAGCAGCTCCTGGCTGTCCTCGGAGAAGATTGCGAAACCATAAGGAGCGCCATCATTTTCGGTATCATAAAGAATGGTCAGAGCCAGGTCGCCGTCCTGGATGGAAGCAGCCATAATCGGCGTATCCTCGAAGCAGGCCACCACCTGTCCGCCGAGCACTGCCTGATACATGGTCGGTGAATCCTCGAAGTAGGTGATCTCAAATCCATACTCTTCCTGCAGGCTCTCTGCGTAGGAAGCACCCTGTGTACCGGTCTTGACGCCAACAGTCAGACCAGCCAAATCCTCGAAACCGGTGATCTCAGAGTCGGACGCTACCGTCATGGACTGTGTCGCGTTGTAATATCCGTCAGAGAAGGTCCAGCCGGCTTCCTTTCTCTCATCTGTGATGGAAGCGCCGGCGATCATGCCGTCCGCCTGGCCGGCCTGGCAGGCCGCGATCGCGGAATCCCAGCCGAGGGAATTCAGCTCATATTCAAAGCCCTGATCTTCAGCAATCGCCGCGAGAATGTCTACGTCAATACCTACAAAATCACCGTTTTCATCGGTGTATTCGAATGGTTTAAATACGGTGTCTGTTGCGATCACCCATACCTTGGATTCTTCGGCCTCTTCTTCGGCTGCCGCCGGAACGGCCATGCAGCCGACGATCATCGCCGCAGCAAGTACGAAAGCTAATTTCTTCTTCATTGTGAAACACTCCTTTTCTTTAAATAGTCATAAATAACTACACAGAACAGTCAGCCGGTGAGCTTCTGTTCTGAATGGTTACCGTATAAATATGCAAAAAAGGCGCAGCCACGAAAGCTGACGCCCTTGTCACTTGAATTATTCTAGCACCGGGGGCTGATTCTGTCAATCAAAATTGTAAAAAACGAAAAATTCCTTCCGATTATGTATTTTTATGCAGAAAAGGAAAATACAGGAAACGATAGGCACAAATGGTCGGGGACTATCGCACGAATGGTTTGCGCAAATGGTTATTTTCGTGATAAGATAAAGGCATAAAAAAACTGAAAGGAGCAAAAACATGAAGAAAAAAATATCTTTATTCCTGTTTATAATGTGTGCATTCTGTATGCTTGCGGGTTTCCCGGCGGCTGCGGAGGAAGAAAATCTTCTGAAAGAAATTGAGGAAGCGAATGTTTTTGAGACAATTGTTTCCGCAAATGGACAGATGACTTTTACACAGACGGAGTTTCTGTCTGATGGTACGGAGTCTGTCACAAGCTATTATGTGGACGATGAATGGTATGTCCTGGAAGATGAATATGGCGTTCTGATTTTTGATGAAGACGGAAATGTCTATGCGATTGAAACGGATGGAACCCCGTTCCGTTATCTGTTTGTAGGCAATTTGTATGATTCTTTCAGGGAGACCTGGGCATGGATGACGAACTGCTTTACATATAATGAAGACGAGCAGATTCTGTCCGAAGAGTCGGCGGACGGGCTGCTTTATCTGGAAACGACGATTCCTGGTTCAGAGAACCTGGAGAGCCTGCTTCTGTCGCTGGGATATGAAGCAGAAGGAATTGATTCTGAGTTTACGGAGTATGTCGTTGATGAAGAGACAAAGGAGATTCTTGAAATAAGATGCTATGCAGTATCCGGAGAAGAGAAGACTTTAATCGCAGAAGGAATCCTGGATACAGATTGTGAGGAGTATACGCTGGATGAGGACGCGGAAGAAGCCTTCTTTGGGGAGGCCGTGAATACCATTTCCGTGATCACAGACGCGGGGACGGACGAGGAGCAGACCTACACGCTGGAACTGGCAGATGGCTGCGCTTTCGCCGTCTATGGCGGAGAAGAATTCGAAGAGACGCTTTACACCGATCCGGAATGTACGGTTGAGCAGGATGGTACAGAGACGGAGCGTGTGTATTATTTAAAACGCGTGGAAGAGGAGGAGAGTACCGAAGCTTCCGGGGAGGACGGTTCAGAAGAGGCTGAGGCGGATCTTCTGGCAGAAATGGAAGATGCGAATACCTTTGAAGCGCTTGTAGCCAAATATGGGCGGATAAGCTATTCGGATACAGAGTATTATTCGGATGGAACAGAACTTCCGTGTACGATTTACCAGGACGATACCCTGTATGTGGTGGAATATGAGGAATATCTTTTGATTGACGAGGATGGAGACATCTATGGACGCGACGGTGATGGCGAGGAGGCAGAACTGTTCCGTAATCTTTATATTGGCGATTACTCGTATGAAGATTTCCGGGAAGAGGCGGAATATACTTCCTTTTATGTATATGATGAAAATGAGCAGATTACATCGGAAGAGACTGCGGACGGGCTGATTTATCTGGAAACCATTCTCGATATGACGGAAGAGGAACTGGAAGCCTGCGCTGATTATTTTGAATATGAGGAAGCTGATTCGGTCATTATGGAGTATGTTATTGAGGAGGAGACAAAAGAAATCCTGGAACAGAGGACTTATATTGTATCCGGGGAAGAGCAGATTCTGTGTGAGGAGACAATCCTCGACAGAGAAGCGGAGGAGTACATTGTAGACGAAGAACTTTACGAGAGTATATTTGGCGAGGATACGCGAACGGTGACCGTCATCACGGATGCGGGAACGGATGATGAAAAAACATATTCGATGACCGTGGCAAAGGGCTGCAGCGTTCGTATTTGTTACAATATGGATGAATTTGAAGAGGCGTATTACACCGATTCGGAATGTACTGTGGAACGGACAGAGGAAGAAGCGGCAGAACGCACAGAGGATATAACGCTGTATATGAAGCGGGTTGAAGAGTGACGGATGCAGTTACAGGTCACACCTGTAGAGATAAAAATAAGGCAGATTGGGTCAGGGTGTGACCTGTAATTGTCGGCGCCGTTGACGTTGACATGATAAAAAGAGCATGAACAAGGTCTCTCTGCCTGTCAGCTGGAAAATGCGTTCGGGGATTTTACTTTGTGTGAAATCTCCGGGCGCATTGTTATTCCCGCGAAGGGCTGCGGGCAGATTGTGACCTGAAACTCTGTCAGCACGAATGGTAAGAACCATCGCACGAATGGTTGCCACAAACGATATTTTTAATGGTAAAATAAATAGATATTGAGTGAGTGGGAATAAAAAGGAGGGAGGGAATCCGGTGACAGATGAAAAGGCAGCAAACAGGGAAGGGATCGAACAGATTTCTGTAGATGCGGTCGTGGAGAATATTAATATAGTGACGGATTTTGTGAATGAGCAGCTGGAGCGGTATGGCTGTCCGATGAAAGCACAGATGCAGATCGATATCGCGATTGATGAGCTGTTTGGGAATATCGCGCACTACGCTTACAGTCCCGAAATTGGGCCGGCGACCGTCTGTGTGGAAGTAACTGACCGGATGGATCCCGGTTCCGAGCCGGAACAGGAACTGGATGGTAAAATGATCGGCAAAGCTGGTTCTCTGGCAGTCATTATTACTTTTATTGACCATGGGGTTCCCTATGATCCTCTTTCCGGGGCAGATCCGGACGTCACACTCTCCGCGGAAGAGCGGGACATTGGCGGTCTTGGTATCTACATGGTAAAGAAGAGTATGGATGAGATTTTTTATGAATATAAAGAAGGGCGCAATATCCTGCGGGTAAAGAAACACTTTTGAATGAAGGAATGTCTGATGTCTGATTACCGGGGAGAAATTCCCGGTAATCATAAAAATACGGTATGGGGGTGAGATATGCGCATTGCGATCTGTGACGACAGTGTCCTGTTCCAGGAGCAGTTTACCAATCTGGTACGAAGATGGGACGGAACACAGTGCCCGGAGTGTTTTTCCACCGGAGCGGAATTGCTGAAAGCGGCAGCGGAACCGCCTGCGTTTGATATTGTCTTTGTAGATATTTGTTTTCCTGGTGAAAACGGCATTGACATAGCGGCGAAAATCCGAAAATTATCTCCGGAGACAGGTATTGTGTTTCTTACTTGCAGCGAAGACCATGCGGTGGACGCTTATACCGTGGACGCCCTGCATTATCTGGTGAAGCCTCCTTCAGCAGAAGATGTGAGAGAAGTCTTCCGGAGGCTTGAAATCTTCAGGTCAAGGCAGCGTCCAACCTTGTCCCTTGTTGTCGAACGCAATAGTGTCCTGGTGTATCTGGATACTATTTCTTATATAATCAGCGACGGGCACGCAAAGGAGATTCATCTGACGGACGGTCAGATTTTATGCGTTCGGATGCAGCTTAGGGAGCTGGAGAAAAAGCTGGATGAAACTTTTCTGAAACTGAATAAAGGAAGCATTGTCAACATGGAGCAGATCAGGACGATGCATACGGATTACTGTCTGCTGCGTGATGGGACGAAGCTTGGTTTCAGCCGCAGGGAACGCGCGGCGATTCGAGGCACATATGATCAGTTTGTGTATTCACGCCTCTTCGAAAAAGAGAAAAAACGTGGGTAAGAGAACTTCCTGTGCGGAGAAAAAGGAGGCGACGGTATGCATATCGCGGTCTGTGACGACAGCAGGCTTTCACAGGTTCTTTTCCTTAATGCCCTGCGCGAGTGGGATCCGACACAGTATGCGGAGTGCTTTGCCAGCGGAGCGGACCTGTTAAAGGCAATGCGGGAATTGCCGGTTTTTGACATTGTGTTTCTGGATATTTACCTTCCTGGAGAAAATGGCGTCGATATCGCGAACCAGATCCGGCTGTTATCTTCGAGGACAGGTATTGTGTTTGTTACCAACAGCCAGGGTCATGCGGTGGACGCATGGTCCCTGAATGCGCTCCATTACCTTGTAAAGCCGATTACGGCGGAGGGAATTGAAGAATCCTTCCGGCGCCTGAAAAATGTTTCTCAGGATTCACGCCCTATGGTGCTTTTGAATAACGGCAAAGAAAGCTATACGGTGTATCTGGAGGAGATTGTCTACATTTGCAGTTCCAGGCACGCAAAGGAAATTCATCTGGTAACCGGCCAGGTTATCCGGATCTGGACAGAGTTTGAAGAGCTGGAGGAAAAGCTGGATCAGAGGTTTCTGAAGCTGAACAGAGGGACGATTGTCAATATGGAGCATATCAGGCAGATGAATAAGGAGTACTGTCTGTTGGATGATGGTAAGAAGCTTGATTTTTCGCGTCGGATGCGGGAGGCTATCCGGGAGGCTTATGAGGCATATCTGTTTTCCCAGCTGCCTGATAAGAGACATTCCTGACGGGAAAGATGCAGTATATGGAGGAACTGTAAATGGAAATTAAAAAAACAAAAAATGGCACAGAACTGATGATTGCGCTGACAGGACGTCTGGACACAACGACGGCTCCGCAATTAGAAGAAGCATTGGAATTTGACGGAGTGGAGGCGCTGCATTTTGACTTTGCGGGACTGGAGTATATTTCCTCCGCCGGTCTGCGTGTGCTGCTGGCTTCGCAGAAGAAAATGAACACACAGGGCGAGATGACTGTGAAAAATGTCAATGAAATGGTTATGGAAGTTTTTGAATTGACCGGATTTTCAGATATTCTTTCGATAGAAGGATGAAGCTGACTGCAGGAGCAGTGATGAAAATGAAAAATAAGAGAAATGTTCATGGTATTTTTTCAGACACGCAGGTGAATACCGGCCGACAGCGGGAACTGGATCTGGCGAAAGCGATGGCCATTCTGTGCCTTGCGCCGATCCACTGCATTATTGAGTGTACTCCGGAAGAGGGGCTAATATCTGGCATTCCCTATCTGTTTGATACGATCATAGGCGGGCCGTTGAGCGCGCCTATGTATATGTTTGCAATGGGAATCGGAATGGCATATTCTCGCAAACATACATGGCAGTCGCACGCAAAACGCGGGCTGATGATTCTGGCGGCGGGGTATCTGCTGAACCTGTGCCGGAGTACGCTTCCCTGCCTGATTGCGTATGCGCTGACCGGAAACGCGGAGAAATATCTGACGCAGCTGCCGTATCTGACCTTTATGAACGATATTTTTCAGTTTGCCGGACTGGCGATGCTGGTGATGGCGTTTTTTATCTGGCTGCGCCTGCCGGAATGGGAGATGCTGGCCATCGGGATTATCGCCTCACTGACGGCGAGCGCTATCGGCACGGTGGATATGGAAAATCCGGTTCTCAATGTCCTGCTGGGATATCTGATTGGGACGGAAGACGCGGCCGGACTGGTGTGTTCTGATTTTCCACTTCTGCACTGGATGATAGTGCCGATTATCGGCTATCTGTTCGGAGGCTGTCTGCGCCATGTGCGTGATAAGCGGCGATTTTACCGGATGGTGTCTCCTGTCTGCGCGATTTTGGCGGTGGCCTGGTTTGCCAGAGGAATCTATTATGGACTGGGGATGTTCGGCGAAGGGCAGAACTGCTATTATCATATCTCGACCCCGGATGTGACCGCGAGCCTTCTGGCAGCGGTGGCCATGCTGGGAGGATATTATGCCATCTCAGATCGGATTCCGGCATTTTTGCTCAGGTTTGCGTCTGAGGTCAGCAGGAATATTTCTAAGATTTATTTTATCCACTGGGTTCTGATTGGTCTGATTATCAGGCTGGCTCTTTCTGTCGTGCGAGGGACGCAGGAGCTTCCTGTGGGGCTTACCGTGCTTCTGGGGGCTGCGATTTCGGCTCTCGCAGTAGCCGCGGCGCATGGATGGTCGATATGGCAAAGGGGGTGTCAAAAGCGTGAAACAGCATAAACTGATGAATAAGATCCTGCTGAATTATATCATTATGGCGGTTATTCTGATGGCCTCTCTGTCCCTGCTGGTTTCGCTCAATTACCGCAGTGAGGTTGTCAGCCAGTACCGGAGTATGGCGCTTTCCTACGCGAAAACGGCTGCGGCGTATATTGACGGGGATCGTGTGGCAGAGTATCTGGAAACTGGGGAGAAGGATGAGTACTATCAGGAAGTGATGGATTTTTTAAACCTTCATCTGGAAAATTCCGATATGCAGTATCTTTACGTGATTATTCCGGAGGAAGATGATTTTGTCTATGTATGGGATGCGGACAGCGCGGATGAGGTAATGGCTCTCGGAGAGCATGAGGACTATTTTACCGATGGCAAGGAAGTGGTGGACGCCGCGTTTTCCAAAGAACCTGAGATCCGGATGCTGTATGGGGAGGGAGACCTTTACGGCTATATTGTCTGCCTGTTCTATCCGATTTATGACAGCGCCGGAGAACCGGTGGCTCTCGTCGGTGTAGATTTATCCGTGCCGGAGATGAACCGGAAGATTCTGTCAGTGACGCTTATGATCATATGCTGTATTGTGGTGATCGTGCTGCTTTCCATCGTTTTCTGTATCCGCTTTATGAGAAAAAATGTAGAGCAGCCGATCCGGATCCTGAGTGAGACGGCGCAGGGGATGGTGGAGCATCTGGAAGAAAAGGATACGCCTGAGATTCCGATTCACACGCAGGATGAGATCGAGGGGCTTGCCCGCGCGTTCGAAGGGATGCACCGGGAGCTTGCCGCATACATCCAGCGGTTGTATGCAGTGACTGCTGAAAAGGAACGTGTGGGGGCGGAGCTTTCCGTGGCGGCGCGGATCCAGGAGGATATGCTGCCGAGTATTTTTCCGCCGTTTCCGAACCGCAGGGAGTTTGATCTGTTTGCCTCTATGAATCCGGCGAAGGAAGTCGGCGGAGACTTTTATGATTTCTTTCTTGTGGACGAGGACCACCTCGCCCTTGTGATCGCGGATGTATCGGGAAAGGGTGTGCCCGCAGCCATGTTTATGGTCATAGCGAAGACCCTGATTAAGAATGCGGCACAGGCGGGATTCTCCCCGAAAGAAGTGCTGGAGAAGGTCAACAACCAGCTCTGTGAAAACAATGAGTCGGGGATGTTTGTCACGGTCTGGCTTGGTATTTTGACAATTTCAGAAGGAAGCCTCATCTGCGCGAACGCGGGGCATGAATTTCCGGCGATTCGGAGAAATGGCAGCTTTGAACTTTTCCGCGACAGGCATGGGCTGGTGCTTGCCGGCATGGAGAATTCCCGTTACCGGGAATACGAGGTGATACTTCGGCCAGGGGATGCGATCTTTGTTTATACGGACGGTGTACCGGAGGCAGCCAGCGCGGCTGAGGAACAGTTTGGCACAGAGCGGATGCTGCAGACTCTCAACCGGAAAACGGATGCCGCCTGTTCGGAGCTGCTGGCGCAGGTACAGACGGATATTGACCTGTTTGTGGGAGAGGCTCCTCAGTTCGACGACATCACCATGCTGACGCTGTATTACCGTGGAGGTACTGCCGGGAAAACGCAGCCGGAAGCCTGAGCAGCCGGGAATCGCTGTGCGGCATCGGAAATGGGGGCGCTATGGAGAATAAAACAGTTTTCAGGAAAGAGAGCATAGAGCGAATTTCTTCACCGGAGCAGATGAATGATTACATAAGGGTATGCAGCCCTGGTGTCTGGATGGTACTTGCGGCGGTGATCCTGCTGCTGACAGGCGTCTGCGTGTGGGGCGTTTTCGGGCGGCTTGATACCACGCTTACGGCTGTTGCTATAGCAGAAAACGGAAGCTTTACGGTATATGTTTCAGAAGCTGATCTCTCCGATGTCGAAGGAAAGACGGTGACGGTGGATGGTGTGGAGTATGAGATTGCGGATGGCGCGGTATCGGAATCTCCTCTGGCAGTCAGCACGAATTCTTTTTCAGAGTATGCGCTTTATGTCGGCGGCCTGGAAACGGGGGAATGGGTCTATGGGATCACAATGGAAGCGGCAATTCCGGATGGTGTATATGAGGCGCAGATCACGATCGAAAGCGTATCCCCCATGTCATTTGTAATGAATTAGATGCTACAAGGGACAAAAGGTCAGGAATGGAGCGTATCGTGCAAAAGGATGGAAAGATAAAACAGCCGGTCACGGCGGGCGCAGCCAGAGTCCCCGTAGTCATGCAGATGGAAGCGCTGGAGTGCGGGGCGGCCTGTCTGACGATGATACTTGCTTATTATGAAAAATGGATACCGCTGGAGCAGGTGCGGGCGGCCTGCGGCGTTTCCAGGGACGGTTCCAATGCCAGAAATATTCTGAAAGCCGCCAGAAGCTATGGGCTAAAAGCCCAGGGGTATCGTTATGAGCCGGAGGCTTTAAAAAAGGACGGCAAATTCCCCTGCATTATTCACTGGAATTTCAATCATTTTGTTGTTCTTGACGGGTTTAAAGGAAATAAAGCTGTGTTAAACGATCCGGCAAGAGGAACCTGCAGCGTTTCCATGGAAACCTTTGACAAGTCCTTTACCGGTATCTGTCTGATGTTTGAACCGGCCGAAGCGTTTGAACCGGGCGGAAAGAAAAAGAGCATCCTCCAATTTGCGCTTAGCAGGCTGAAAGGCAATGAGACAGCCATTCTCTTTGTTGTGCTGACGACGGTGATCACATCCCTTATCGGAATCATCCGTCCCGGCTTTTCCAGAATCTTTCTCGATCGGCTGCTTGCGGGGAAAAATCCGGACTGGCTGTATCCGTTTATCGTCGGGCTGACGCTGCTGGCTGTACTGGAGCTGTTTGTAGCCTTTCTTAGCACGAAGGTCAATTACCGGATTGACGGGAAGATGGCATCCTATGGCAATGCCTCTTTTATGTGGAAGGTGCTGCGGATGCCAATGGAGTTTTTCTCACAGCGTATGGCAGGAGATATCCAGCAGCGCCAGGAGACGAACGCATCCATCGCCGGGGCGCTGGTGAATACCTTTGCGCCGCTGGTTCTGGATATGGTTATGATGGTGTTTTATCTGGTTGTGATGCTGCGGTATAGCCCGCTGCTGGCGGCGGTGGGGTTGTGTTCAACTTTTATCAATGTTGCAATGTCACAGGTTATCTCAAAAAAGAGGGTAAACATCACACGAGTACAGATGCGCGACAGCGGAAAACTTGCCGGGGCCACCGTAGCGGGTATCGAGATGATTGAGACGATCAAGGCAAGCGGCGCGGAGAACGGTTATTTTGAAAAATGGTCCGGATATCAGGCAAGCGTCAATACGCAGAGTGTCCGCTATGCGCGGCTGAACCAGTACCTCGGCCTGATCCCTTCGATTGTCTCTTCTCTGGCGGATATTACGGTGCTGGCACTCGGCGTATATCTGACCATGCAGGGCAGGTTTACCGTCGGCATGATCATGGCATTTCAGGGATATATGAGTTCCTTCCTTGAACCGGCGAATACCCTGATTACTGCGGGGCAGAGCATCCAGGAAATGCGTACGGAAATGGAGCGTGTGGAGGATGTGATGCAGTATCCGACCGATGTGAATTACGAAAGAGAGGAATCCGGTAAAGAAGCGGCTGCCGGAAGCTATGCCAAACTGTCCGGCAGGGTGGAACTGCGCAATGTGACATTTGGATATTCCCGGCTGTCAGAGCCGCTGATCGAAAACTTCAGCATGACATTAAAGCCGGGCAGCCGTGTAGCGTTTGTTGGCTCTTCCGGCTGTGGAAAATCTACGCTTTCTAAGCTGATCTCCGGTCTGTATCAGCCCTGGAGTGGAGAGATCCTGTTTGATGGGAAGCCGATCACGGATATTGACCGGAGTATTTTTACCGGATCATTGGCAGTCGTCGATCAGGATATTATTCTTTTTGAGGATACGATCGCGAACAATATTAAGATGTGGGACAGCTCCATTGAGGATTTTGAAATGATTCTGGCGGCGAGAGACGCACAGCTCCATGAAGATATCATGCAGCGTGACGGCGGCTACCAGTATAAGATCACGGAAGGCGGCAGGGATTTCTCCGGCGGGCAGCGCCAGAGGATGGAGATTGCCAGAGTGCTGGCGCAGGATCCGACCATCATTATCCTGGACGAGGCAACCTCCGCGCTGGACGCGAGGACAGAATACAACGTGGTTAATTCCATCCGGGACCGGGGCATTACTTGTATTGTCGTAGCGCATCGGCTTTCCACCATCCGCGACTGCGATGAGATTATTGTTCTCGACCAGGGCAGGGTTGTGGAGCGCGGTACGCATGAGGAATTGTACGCAAAAGGCGGTGCGTATACCGGGCTGGTATCGAACGAATTATGAGTGGGTGTTACTGATCGCAACCCCGCCGTGCACCTGTTGTGTGGTTTGGGTTGAAAACGCAGTGGAAGTGTCATCTGACAGGCGGAAGGAGAAGCACATATGGGCTGGTTTGATGAACAGATCAGGCAGAGAAAACAGAATGACGATGAGATATTTGCCGCTGCGTTTTCAGGAATTGCGGATGCGATTCTTGGCTCCAGGGTATCCGCCGCGTTTGAGACAGATGCAAAAAAAACAAAGGATGCGATCGACCAGATTCTTGCTTTTTATCATGTAAAGAGCCGGGAACTGCCAGACGGTATCCGGGATATGAATGAACAGCTGGAGTATCTGATGCGCCCATATGGCATCATGCGCAGGAGCGTGAGGCTGGAAAAGCACTGGTACAAAGACGCGATTGGCGCCATGCTCGGTGTGAAGAAAGGGGATGGCGCTGTTGTTGCGCTGCTTCCATCCGGAATTTCCGGGTACAGCTATTATGATACGGACAGTGGAAAGAACATCCGGATCAACAGCAGGAATGAAGATCTGTTTGAAGATGAGGCGATCGCCTTCTATAAGCCATTTCCTATGGAGAAGCTGACCATCGCGGCCCTGTTCCGCTATATATCCGGCATTCTGTCTGCTTCTGATTTTATCTTCGCAGGAGCCGGTATGCTGGCGGTGACGCTTGTCGGACTGATTACCACAAGGCTGAATAAACTTCTGATGGGAGTCGTTGTGGAGAGTGGGAGTATGCGCCTTCTGACCGCGATCGTGATCTTCATGGTATGTGTCAGCGTCTCCTCCCTCCTTCTGACTTCTGTGAACGCTCTGCTGACGGCACGGATCACGACGAAGCTGGAGCTTCAGGTTCAGGCGGCAACCATGATGAGGGTTATATCGCTTCCGGCGGCTTTTTTTAAGGATTACAGTTCCGGAGATCTGTCCAGCCGCTGCGCACAGATCAATTCCTTATGCGATCTGCTGGTCTCCGCGGTTCTTACATCCGGGCTGACGTCGGTATTTTCACTCATCTACATCACGCAGATCTTTGCCTGCGCACCTGTTCTTGTGGTTCCCGCAGTGTGCGTAATCCTCATTACAATGTTCTTTTCTGTGCTGACAGCTCTGTTTCAGATGAGGTTTGCAAAGCGGCAGATGGAGAACGCTGCAAAAGAATCCGGGATGAGCTACGCGCTGATTAGCGGTGTCCAGAAGATTAAGCTTTCCGGAGCAGAAAAGCGCGCGTTTGCCAGATGGGCTGACGTCTATCGTCAGAGTGCGAAGCTTACCTACAATCCGGGTGCGTTTCTTAAATATAATTCTGTATTTTCAACGGCAATCTCCCTGATCGGAACGATTGTTATGTATTATTTCGCGGCGGTCAGCCAGGTGTCCGTAGCAGACTACTACGCGTTCAACACTGCCTATGGTATGGTATCCGGCGCGTTCACTTCCGTGGCGGCCATGGCGCTGACGGCGGCGAACATTAAGCCTATCCTGGATATGGCAAAGCCGATCCTGGAGACGGTGCCGGAGATATCGACCGGGAAACAGGTTGTTACCCGTTTATCCGGCGGTATTGAGCTCAGCAATATCAGCTTCCGATACAATGACAGCATGCCGAATGTGCTGGACGACTTGACCCTGAAGATCAGATCGGGGCAGTATCTTGCTATTGTAGGTACCACCGGCTGCGGGAAGTCCACGCTGATGCGCATCCTGCTTGGCTTTGAGACACCAAACAAGGGAGCCGTCTATTATGACGGGAAAGACCTGTCGTCTATTGATCTCAAATCGCTGCGGCGGCAGATTGGAGTTGTGATGCAGGATGGGAAGCTGTTTCAGGGGGATATCTTTTCGAATATCACGGTCTCTGCGCCGTGGCTGACCATGGATGATGCGTGGCGTGCGGCAGAGCTTGCTGGAATCGCCGATGACATCCGCAGGATGCCAATGGGAATGTATACGGTCATTTCGGAGGGCTCCGGGGGCATTTCCGGCGGACAGCGGCAGCGGCTGATGATTGCGCGGGCCATCGCGCCGCAGCCGAAAATACTAATGTTTGATGAGGCTACTTCGGCGCTGGATAACCTGACACAGAAAAAGGTGTCTGAGTCGCTGAATGGACTGAAATGTACGCGCATTGTCATCGCGCACCGGCTCTCTACTATTCGCCAGTGCGACCGCGTCATTTTTCTGGATCATGGAAAAATCGTTGAAGATGGCACCTATGACGAACTGATCATCCGGAACGGAAAATTTGCGGAATTAGTAGAAAGACAGAGACTGGATCGTTGAAACACGAACAGTAATCAGGACTCTGTCACGATGAGGCAGGAACATCTTGCAAGCTGTTTTTTTATATGCTAAAATTCCTCACAAACAGACGGGATGCGGGTTATTTTTACTCTGAATAATAGCCATGATTCTACAGGACAGGAGGAGTTTGCGCTTTGTGTTTTTACCTTCGTAATTTTGCCGGATTTTTTATTCAGATCGGCGCAGGGATGTTCCTCTGCCTGATTCCCTTTGCGGAAGGAGCGTACCGATATCCCCGCAGGCGTGTCTTTGGCGGCTGCGGAGCGCTTGCGTTTTTTTCCTCCGCCATATTTCCTCTTTTTATAGGAATTGAGGCGATCAGTTCTGGCTTTAATCAGGCGCTGTTTGCCAACCTGTATATGCTGGTCGCGATTCTGTTTTTTGTGTTTTTTTATTTTCGGGCGCTGCAGATAGAGACGATCAAAAAAATGATTGCTCTGATGCTGGCACTGCTTTACGCGGCCACACAGTATCTGCTGGTAAACCTTCTCATTCCGCTGTTTCCCGGCGGCATGGTGCCGGAAATTTATCCGCCCGTGACGCTGGCGCTTTTTGCGGGTACTCTGGTGCTGCTGTTTCCTCCTTTCGCATTGCTCATGTACCGACCGGTTCGGGAATATCTGGCTGAGATTGAGATTGAAAATATCCGCAGGGAATTTGGTCTGCTGTTTTTGATGAACTTCCTCTATCTTGCAATGCTGGTGATCGATACCTCCAGACCGGAAGGGATGCTGGAAAATTACTGGTGGTGGCTCGTTCCGCCGCTGCTGCTGGTTGTGGCAATGCTTGGAGTTTTTTACTGGACGCTGTTTCAGGAGGCGGTGCGCCGGAAGCGTGACAGCGAGGAGCGAAAAACCCTGGAGATCCAGAACCTGCAGTATGGCAGCATCACCCGTGAGATGGAACAGATCCGGCGGATGCGTCACGATATGCACCATTCTTTGAACTACCTTTCGGAGCTGCTTGCTCTGGGTGATGAGAAAGCCATGAAAGACTATCTTTCCGAGCTGACGGTGCAAATCAGTCATCGGAATACAGTTATTTATTGCAAAAATAATATGATAAATGGCCTGCTTCAATATTACGTGGGGATGGCGGCAGACGAGGGAATCCGCTGCAGTGTGCAGGCAGACTGCGGGGATATTTCCGTTGCTTCGGTAGACCTGACCGTTCTGCTGGGCAATATCATGGAAAATGCCATCAGCGCCTGCAGGCGGATAGAGGGAGAACGATGGATTACCGTAGAGATCGGTGTGTTTGGCGGTTCAATGATGATACGGGCTGTAAACCCATGCGTGGAGGTCTACCCTTCCGGCAGATACCATATGGACGGCTCTTTTTTGCCCGCGGGAGCGTTTGTGAGCGGCAGGGGGGGTGGCTATGGGCTGCAGAGCCTGCAGCATACGGCGGAAAAATACGGCGGGGATGCCCGCTTCCGGTTCGATGAACAGGAAAAAACCTTTACGGTGCGTATCCGGCTGAATTTATAGCAGAAACAGCTGGAATTTCAAAGATTTACAATTTTAGCTGGCTTTGGGGTCAGCTTTTTTTGTCCAATTCCAATAGGAAAGTTCTCCGAGAAGCTGTTTATTCGGCATAAATGGTAAGACTCTGACGCACGAATGGTTTTCACAGTTTCTGTTTTTTATGGTAAGATAAAAACAGCAGGCAAAGGTAAAAAGAGTAAATGCGGATGTTCTGCGCTGGTTACTGAAAATGAAACTGAACAAAAGAAAGGAGATTAATAATGAGGTATTCGATTGAGGGAGATACATTTCCGGTAGTGATCTGTGTGATGGAAGACGGGGAAGCAATGCTGAGTGAGGGCGGCGCGATGTCATGGATGTCGTCAAATATGAAAATGGAGACAATTTCCAACGGCAAAACGGGTAAAGTGCTTGGTCGTATGCTTTCCGGAGAGGGTCTGTTTTTAAACCGTTACACCGCGACAAATGGCAAAGGAACCATTGCGTACGCGTCCAGCTTTCCGGGATGCATACGCGCATTTGAAGTTTCACCCGAAAAGGAAGTGATTGCGCAGAGATCCGCTTTTCTGGCGTCCACGCCGGATGTAGAGATGTCCGTTTTCTTTCAGAAACGGCTGAGCACAGGCGTTTTCGGCGGCGAAGGCTTTATTATGCAGCGTCTGTCCGGAAACGGAACCGTTTTTTTGGAATTTGACGGATATGTAAAAGAGTACGAGCTTGCGCAGGGGGAACAGATGGTGGTAGATACCGGGTATCTGGCAGCAATGACTGCAGGCTGCAAGATGGAGATCGAAGCGGTAAAGGGAATGAAGAACAAGTTCCTGGGCGGCGAAGGTTTGTTTAATACGGTGATTACCGGACCGGGACATATATGGCTGCAGTCAATGCCGATTTCACGGACGGCGAGAGTGATTTCCAGATATCTTCCGACTACCAGCAAAGATTGACCATGACGTGAGAATTCCGTTCGGGCGTTCCTGGTGTAAGGTTTGCTTTGCGTGAGCCCGAATCGTGGGAATTGCCGGAAAGCAGCGTGTTTTGGATTGCTTATGTAAACAGCGGGTCGGGGATTGAGAGGGACGCATATTTGCGGGTACCCATACAAAGCACAGGAGAGGAGATTTGCAATATGAGTGAAAAAAAGTTAAATCAGAATATAGAACAGCAGGAAACAGCGCGGACAGCCCAGGATGAGGCGCAGGTCAGGGAAATAACGGACAGTGAACTGGATGCGGTGACAGGCGGAACGATTTATGCTCCCACTAAAAGTAAAAACAGAGGAAAAACTGCCAGCATGGAACTTTCATAGATGAATCTCCAGGGTAAAGTTTTCACGGATAAATATTTTTATGATACGGTAAAGACAGCAGGCAAAGGGGGAATGTCATGTATTATAAGTTGCGTGAAAACATTTGCCTTCGTGGCTGGGACAGACTGCCGTGGGCGCTTGTCATCCGACCGGAGAACCGGGTGCATTTTTTGAAAGATAAAGATGAGTTCCGGGCGCTGGAGCTGTGCAACGGGCGGATCAATTGCGATGGTGTGCTGGTTCCCCCCAGAGTGCGGGAGTTCATTCGCACAAATGAAGAAAAAGGATTTGTGGAAGCCTGTGCGTATGGCGATTCGATAACGGAAGATCAGGAATACCGCAGGTATGAGAATCGCTTTATCTGGACGGCGCACTGGTCGATCACGGGCAAGTGCAATTATCGGTGCAGGCATTGTTATATGTCCGCGCCGGAAGGGAAGCTGGGCGAGCTTTCTCATGAGAGTGTCATGGATATTCTTTCGCAGCTGGATGAATGTGGCGTTACGCGGATTGCACTGACCGGCGGAGAGCCGCTGATCCGGGAAGACTGGTGGGAGCTGATTGACGAGATCGTCAGACGCAGGATGTACCTGACTCAGATTTATACCAATGGGGCGCTTGTGAATGGGCGGCTCCTGCGGGGGCTGAAGGAGCGCGGTCTTTGTCCGAAGTTTATTATGAGCTATGACGGCGATGATGGGTGGCATGACTGGATGCGCGGCGTAAAAGGTGCGGGCAGCGCGGTACTGCGGGTTTTTGACCTGTGCTATGCACATGGATTCCCCACAGGAGCGGAAATGTGCCTGCATAAGGGCAACCTGCATCTGCTGCGTCAGAGCGTCCGGACACTGGCCGCGCACCATTGTGAAATCCTGAAGGTCTCTCCGGTATCTGAAACGGAATTCTGGAAGCGGTATGGAGAGGGTCAGTCGGTCAGTATGGAAGAAGTGAATGCGGCTTATCTGGAATATATTCCCATGTTTTTTGAGGACGGTATGCCTCTTTCTCTGGTGCTGGGCGGTGCGTTCGAGTGTGGGAAGGGCAGTGCCGACTGGGAGATTCCGATGGAAAAATATGACGGGAGCGATGGCTGTCTGCGGCAGAGTATTTGCGGACATGCCCGGCAGACGCTGTATATATCCCCGGAGGGCCGTATGCTGCCCTGTATGCCTCTGACGGCGACGGATATTCAGCATGAATATCCGCTGATCAGCGAGATAGGGCTGCGACAGGGGCTGACAGATTCTACGTATATGAAGCTGATCAATCTCCGGGTGGACGAATTTTTGCATCTGGTACCGAAATGCGGAGATTGTTCTTACGCTAAAGTCTGTGCAGGGGGCTGCCGCGCCAGTGCGCTGCTATTTGGAGAACCTCATTCCCTTATGGCGCCCGATGAAGACTGCTGTGATCTTTTCCTGAACGGATGGGCAGATAAAATTCGCAGCGTGGCCTCCCGGTCTGCCGCCGCAGTTCGGTCGGATGCGGCATCATCGTGCGTTTAAATGTAAACAGTAACCTCTTTAAATAGAAAGGAGTAAATGCAAATGAAAGAGTTTTTGGAAGCAATCGAAGAAAATGAGGAGCTGAGAGCAAAGGTGGAGGAACTGAACAGGAAGGCGGACGCCAGCCCGAAGGATTTTTCCGCATTGGCAAAGGAATACGGTTTTGACCTGAGGGAAGAAGATTTTTCTGGCGTAAGGAGAAAAATGAATGAAATTTCGGAGGATGAACTGGACGCAGTGGCAGGCGGCGTGATACGGCAGGTTAAAAAATGTGGCGGCAGGGTTGTTTCTTTTTTAGATAGTTAAGGGACGGGTTCGAGTCTGGTATATCCTGTTTGAAGGGGCTGTGAAAAAACAGCCCCTGTTTTAAATTATATTGAAGTGTGTCCTGTAAGCCTGATTAAAACAAAATGTCAGAAAGCATTGCATAAATATAGTTTTCACAAATGGATTTTTGTGTTAAGATAAAAAATG
>JAJPXX010000038.1 GCA_021205225.1 Lachnospiraceae bacterium | reverse complement strand
AGCTTATTCAGGCTCCTGACTTTGAACCCCTGACTTAGAACTTTCCTAAGCTATTGCCACTACGCTGCTGTCTGCGTCCTCTTCAAGGACGAACACATAGCCATCGCTCTCGACCACTTCTTCCGTTGACACATCTACCGCTTTTTTATTCTTAATCGTTACCGACATGGTATTTGCGTCCGGCTCAATCTCAGTTCCCTCATATACAAAATGCATATCATAGAGAACCAGGTTCGCCAGCAGAATCTCTGCCAGGGCAGTGCGCGCCTCGACAGTCTCGCCGTAGGTCTCGTCGTTCGCGAACTGCTGCTCGATGATCAGAGCCTTATATGCCTCATACTCTTCCTCTGTCAGATCCTCCACTACAAACTCTGCTCCCAGAGGAAGCGCTTTCGGATCACTCAGTACGACCGTCACTGTTTTCTCGTCGTCTTTCCAGACAAAGGTGTCCGGGTACTCTTCCGTCTCAGATTCTGTTTCAGTTTCCGTTTCGGTTTCTGTCTCAGATTCCGTTTCCGTTTCTGTCTCGGTTTCGGTTTCAGATTCCGTCTCGGTTTCCTGTTCTGTCACATCCTCTGTGTCCGTCTCAGATTCTGTGTCCGTCTCAGATTCTGCTGCTGTCTCTATCCCGGCTGCCTCGTCAGCTTCCGCCTCCACATCCGTTTCGCTTTCTGTATCTGTCTCATTTTCCGAGACATCCGCATTCTCTTCAACCGTTTCGTTCTTTCCGTCAGTCTCTTCCTCTGCGATCGTCTCTTCAGGAGTGGCTGACTCTTCTTCCATGCCTGAAGTCTCTCCGGCTGTATCAGCATCCTTTAAAGAAAGTGTATCCTCTTCTGTTACAGCTTCCTGCGTCGCCGCAGCAGACACACTGGTCTCCTCACTGCTCTCCGAAGCACTTGTCTCAGGCGCAGCAGTATCCTGTGTTTCCTGTGTCTCAGTCTCGTCTGATAATGTTACTTCCGCAGCAGTCTCAGACTCCAGAGCTATCTCTGTCTCATCCGCAATCGTGGTGATGCCCACCTGCTGGAAAACCAGAGAAACTGTCAGGATTGCCGCAAGTATGCGGCTGATTCTCTTCTTCTTCATAATAGCTTCTCTCCTTTCATTTTCATTCCTCTGCTCAGGAATTCTATTTCACAGAACCTTCCTCTGTTCAGGATGCGGAACGGACAATGACCGCAATCCCTGTTTTTTTCTTAACATACTTCATTTCGCATCATAACACCTGACTTTTTGAAAAACAATAGGTTTCAGTCAAACGGTCGTTTTTTCAGTTAAACGGTATTAAATGCAATTGTTTCCATTGCAATCTCCTTTCCTTCTTCTGTCACATTTTATCTATAAATATCACCATCTGCTGCACTAAAAACGACAGAACAGATTATCCTGAGATAAAGGAATTATAGCAGTAATTTTCTGTCTTGACATCACCCATTTCAGCAAAAAAATGGGTGAGGAACATATGTTCATCACCCATTTTAAACCCTGCGCATAAAATTTCATCCGCATATTGCTGTTTACTTCACAATTTTCAATACATCATTAAACATGACCACAACCATCAGTACCATCAGAGCCATCAGCCCAACAAAATGTACGCGCGCTTCCAGCTCCGGAGATACCCGTTTTCGACGGATGGCTTCTATATATAAGAAGACCAGGCGCCCGCCATCCAGTGCAGGAAGAGGCAGCAAGTTCATCACGCCCAGGTTCGCGCTCAAAAGGATCGCGATATTCAGCATATTCAGCCATACGTAGAAAGCGCCGTCTGACTTACTCTCCTCATAAGTCTCTGAGATCGTGCTGACGACTCCGACCGGCCCGGACATATCATCGAGTGTGACGCCGCCGTGAATCAAAAGGTTCAGGCTTTGCAAAGTTGTATCAATCCAGTAATAGACCTCGTAAGCACTGTAATACAGCGTTTTCAGCGGTCCGGTTTTATAGCGGTAATTCGTGCTGCCGGAAATACCGAATTTATAGCCGTTGTCGGTCAGTGTCGGGGAAATTGTCGCCGTATATGTTTCGCCCTCTCTCTCGTACTCGAAAGTGATCGTCTCGCCTGAATGAAAATAGATATAATTGTAAAACTGGCGGTAAAGGCGGATTCGCTTCCCATTCATCTTCGTGATGAGATCCCCTTCCTGCAAACCGGCTTCCTCGGCCGGATAGCCTTCGGTAACACCCAGGACGACCGCCGGGTCATATCCAATCGAACCGATGATAAAGATCGAAAGGACAAATGCCAGGATAAAATTAAAAATCGGTCCGGCTGCGACAACGGAGATGCGCGCTCCTACTGATTTACTCTGAAAAGAGCCCTCCTCGTCCGCACTGGCATTCTCACCATCCTCACCAAGCATTGCGCAGGAACCGCCAAACGGAAGAAGCTTCAGCGAATAACGAGTACCGCCTTCTTTCTGATGACTCAGAATCCGCGGCCCCATGCCGAGAGAAAACTCAAGCACCGTTATTCCGTTCGCCTTTGCGAGCAGGAAATGTCCCAGTTCATGTATAATAATAATCAGGCTGAAAACAATCAGCGCAATCAGAATACTCAATATGGCACCTTCCTTATTTTTATTACGTTGCGCACCTGCTTAAAAGCGCGCCTCTATCCTCTCGTATACGCTCTGTTCCGTATCAAGAATCTGCGTGACATCCGGATCTGATATGACCGTGTGATGATCCATACAGTCACGAATAATCGCATAGATATCTGTAAAGCCAATCTGCCGATGCAGGAAAAGACTGACTGCACGCTCATTCGCCGCATTAAATACAGTCGGCATGGAACCGCCAATGCGCGCCGCCTCAAACGCATAACTCAGTCCGAGAAACGTATCCAACGCAGGCTTCTCAAACGTAATACTGCCAAGCTTCGCAAAATCCAGGCGTTCCCCTGCCAGCAATCGGCGTTCCGGATAATAAAGGGCGTACTGGATCGGAAGCTTCATATCCGGGGTACCCATCTGCGCGATCACCGCCCCGTCAGCAAACTGTACCATCGAATGAATGATGCTCTGCGGCTGCACAACAACCTGTATCTGATCCAGAGATACATCAAAAAGCCAGCGGGCTTCCATCACTTCAAGTCCTTTATTTACCATAGATGCGGAATCAATCGTAATCTTCTGTCCCATAGCCCAGTTCGGATGCTTTAGCGCGTCCTCCACGCGGACATTTTTTAATTTCTCATAGCTTCTTCCCCGGAATGGACCGCCGGATGCAGTCAGAAGAATTTTGTCAATTTTATTCTGTCTTTCTCCATTCAGGCACTGGAAAATCGCGCTGTGTTCACTGTCGACCGGCAGAATTTTTACACCGCAGCGCGCGGCAAGAGGCATAATCAGATGCCCTGCCGTCACCAGTGTCTCTTTGTTGGCCAGCGCAATATCCTTCCCGGCTTTGATCGCTTCTATCGTCGGCACAATCCCGATCATCCCGACAACCGCCGTCACCAGAATAGAAGCCTCCTCGCAGACCGCCACCGCCTTAAGCCCCTCCATGCCGGAAAGGATTTCCACGGAAAGATCTGCAAGCTTCGTCCGCAGCGTCTTCGCGTCTTCCTCTTCCCATACACAGGCGAGACGAGGACGGAATTCCCGGATCTGCTGTTCCAGCAGGGCAATATTCCTGCCTGCGCTAAGTGCCGCCACTCGAATATCACCGTTCGCACGCACAACTTCCAGCGTCTGCGTACCGATTGACCCGGTTGAACCAAGTATCGCTATCGTTTTCATGTCCAAACTGTCCTTTCTATACAAACGCCAGTGCCAGATAATAAATCACCGGTGCTACAAATATCACACTGTCAAACCGATCCAGTATCCCGCCATGTCCGGGAATCAGCTTACCATAATCTTTGATATCATGATTGCGTTTGATCGCGGAAGCAGCCAGATCCCCTACCATCGAAATCAGTGCGCCGACCGCACAGATAATGGCAAAAGACAAAACCAGCTGAACCGGCTGCGCATTCAGACGGCCGACAATCGCCCAGGCATAAATTCCGCCAAGAAGCGCCGCACCAGCCACACCTCCAATGGCTCCTTCCACAGACTTTTTGGGACTGAGCTTTGGCGTCATCTTGTGTTTGCCAATCAGCATACCAACGCAGTAGGCGCACGTATCACTGCCCCAGGACGCAAGAAAAATCAGCCAGACCAGCCAGATGCCATGCTCCATCGCACGCAGCTCATAAATACAGGAAAGCATCACCGCTACATAGAAGAATCCGAAAAACGCACCAGTCACCTGATCTGTCTGGTAACGGGGATACGTAAAAACGTAAACAGCCATCACGCAAATCAGAACCGCCAGCGCCACTGTCACAGTATATGCATTAAGGTTCAAAAATACCAGCAAATAGAAAGCCGCACAGCCCAGATAACCGACCAAAGCAAGCGGAGAAACTCTCTGATCCTCCACCTTCAACGCCCGGTAAAGCTCATTCATCCCAATGAGAGAAATTACCAGCAAAACAGCCGCCAGCACTGCCCCACCGGTGATAATGACCGCCAGTGCAATAGCCACCAGGACAATTCCACTGATCAACCTTGTTCGAAACATCCCCACGCTTCCTTTCTTTTTGCTAAATCGATCCGCTTTGCCGTTCACCCACCTGTCCGTATGTGTTTCGGGTTATGTTATTTCCACGTCAGCAAATGCGGCAAAACCGGACTGCTCCCATATCACGCGCCGCCGTATCTGCGGTCACGCATGTTATATTTTTCAATCGCTTTCAGCAATTCTTCTTTGGTAAAATCCGGCCATGGCACATCGGTGAAATAGAACTCCGTATAAGCCAGCTGCCACATCAGGTAGTTCGACAGGCGAAGCTCGCCGCTGGTGCGGATCAGCAAATCCGGATCCGGAACTCCCGCAGTGTCCAGGTAGCCGGAAAAGCACTCTTCCGTGATATCAGAGACGGCCAGCTTCCCGTCCACGCAATCTGCGGCGAGTCTGCGGATCGCGCGGACAATCTCATCACGGCTCCCGTAATTGATCGCGATCTGAAAATTCAGCCCATTGTTATCTTTGGATGATTCAACCAGATCCACAAGACTCTTTTGCAAATCAGGCTCCAGTGCGCTCGGATCGCCCAGGACACGTACTTTCATATCATTGTCCCGCGCAGTTTTGATACAGGTTTTTGTATAGCGGCGGAACAGCTTCATCAGAGAGTCCACTTCCTCCGGCGACCGTTTCCAATTCTCCATGGAAAACAGGTAAACTGTCAGATATTTGATACCAATCTTCCAGGCATCCTCACAGATCACTTCAAGATTCTGTGCGCCTTTCATATGACCATAGCTGCGCGGCATACCTTTGCTCTTCGCCCAGCGTCCGTTCCCATCCAGAATAATTGCTACATGCTGCGGAATGACCATAATCTCTCTCCCCGTATGACAGGAAAGAGGCGGCGAGCGCATTCATACTCCCCACCTCTTTCAATTTCTCCCTGCTATCTTAAACTGTCAGGATTTCCTTCGACTTCTCCTCTACTGCTTTGTCGATATCCTTGACGTACTTATCAGTCAGCTTCTGGATCTCATCATTCAGATCTTTCACTTCGTCCTCTGATATTTCCGACTTGCCAAGCTTTTTGAACGTATCATTCGCGTCCCGGCGAATATTGCGGACAGCTACCTTCGCGCCTTCGCCTTTCTTTTTGATATCCTTTACAAGGTCTTTTCTGCGCTCCTCCGTCAGCTCTGGAAAAATCAGGCGGATCACGCGGCCGTCATTCGAAGGATGTATACCCAGATCAGACGTCATGATTGCTTTTTCAATCTTCTTCACCATGGAGGCTTCCCATGGCTGTATCTGAAGCACCCGAGGCTCCGGAACCGTAATATTGCCGATCTGCTGCAGCGGAGTCGGCGTACCATAATAATCTACGCGGATCTTGCTGAGAACATTCGGGTTCGCGCGGCCTGCGCGGATTGTGCCAAACTCCTCCAGAAGATTGCTGTATGTCTTTGTCATTTTCTCATCATATGGAGTAATTCTCTCATTCATGATATCTTCCCTTTCCTTTCATATCAATATGTCAGATGATCTGCTGCCTCATCAGACTGTAACACGCGTACCATCCAGTGTACCATTCACGGTATTGACAATACTGTTTTCCTGGTTCAGGCCAAAAACCAGCATTGGCATCCGGTTCTCCATGCAAAGAATCGACGCTGTCATATCTACAACCCCAAGCTGCTGGTCAATAACCTCCTGTATCGAAATCTCCTGATACTTCTTCGCGTCCGGATGATCCTTCGGATCACTGTCATACACGCCGTCCACCGACTTGGCCAGCAGAATCACTTCCGCTTCAATCTCAATCGCGCGCAGAACCGTTGCGGTATCCGTGGAAAAATACGGATGTCCGGTTCCGCCAGCGAAAAACACCACCCTATGCTCCGCAAAATACTCATTCACCCGGTCTTTGCTGAACAATTCTGTAAAAGTGCCGCACGCAAACGGCGTCATAACCGCAGTCTTCAGGCCGACTGATCGGAAAATCTCCGATACATAAATACAATTCATCACTGTCGCCAGCATTCCAATCTGATCCGCTTTCGTACGGTCAATATGTTCACTGGAACGCCCACGCCAGAAATTGCCTCCGCCGATCACAATACCAATTTCCATCCCCTGCTCAGAGAGCGTCTTCACCTGCAAAGCAACCTTCGTGACAGTTGGCTCATCAAACCCGGTCTTCTTATCGCCCGCAAGCGCCTCCCCGCTTAACTTCAAAAGAACCCTTTTCATTGCGCTTCTCCTTTTGTATCTATTATGAGCTTCCTTGTGTGCCCATGCATCATAATCGAGCTTCGGCTTCAGCCGTATACCCGTGCGCATATTATACCATAAAAGGGCACAAATTCCACTATATTTTTACGCGCTTTTCTTTTTCGTCTTGCGCAGGGCACAGAAATTCGACAGTTTTTTCATCCACAGACTCAGGTAGCGGAAAGTCGGCTCTGTAATAATAGCGAAGATCACAAGCAGCATCATGCAGCTTCTGGAAACGCTGGTAATCGCAAAAATATTGCGCATAAAAATCATACAATAAATCAGGCCGCCTGCCATGACAAACCAGAGCATCCAGTGGAAGCGCGTCATCGGCGAAGCGATCTGATAGAGTACCATCAGGCCGACAATTGCCAGTACAATCGTGCATGCCGTAGAAAGATCATTTTCATTCACACCAAACTGAACACAAAACAGATACAGCCCGCTGACTACGAAAAAATCGGTCAGGCCACCGGGTAGAGCCTTGAACAGTACGTTGCTCAGGAAATGTCCCCTGATACGGTCTGTGTTTCGCTCCAATGACATAATAAACGCCGGGATGCCAATCGTAAACATACTGATCAGCGAAATCTGCGAAGGCTCCAGCGGATAATTAACCGTAAAAATAATTGACAGGACAGACATACAAATCGAGAATATATTTTTCACCAGAAACAGGCTGGCTGTACGCTCGATATTGTTTACCACACGGCGTCCCTCTGCCACGACCGAAGGCATTTTTGAAAAGTCGGATTCCAAAAGCACCAGCTGCGACACCTGGGCGGCTGCGTCACTCCCGGACGCCATTGCAATACTGCAATCTGCGTCTTTGAGAGCCAGAACATCGTTCACGCCATCGCCGGTCATCGCCACGGTATGCCCTGCGTCTTTTAACGCGCTGATCAGAATCCGCTTCTGCTCCGGCGACACACGTCCGAAGACCGTATAGCTCAGGGCAGCAGCCCGCAGCTCTTCCTCCTCGTAAATCGTCGAAGCATCCACATACTGTTCTGCATTCGCGATACCGGCCTCCCTGGCCACCTCAGAAACAGTTACCGGATTGTCACCTGAAATAACCTTGATCTCCACACCCTGTTCCGCAAAATAAGAAAAAGTTTCTTTCGCATTCTCTCGAATCGGATTTGCCAGGAGAAGCATGGCGATCGGCTCTACCGGCACATTCAGCGCCCCTCCGGTCAGCACTTTTTCGGACCGCGCAAACACCAGCACACGATATCCCTGATGGCTGTAAAACTCAATTGAGGGGGCAAAGCCCGTATATGCTTCCCGCAATATGATTTCCGGCGCTCCAAGCACATAGCTGACTCCTCCAAAGACAGCACCGCTGTATTTATACTGGGAGGAAAAGGAGAACACCTGCTCCGGCCGCTGTCCGGTACGTTTGCGGAAAAAATCCTTAATCGCCTTCATGGTGATATTATCCACCGCCATAGCGGCGGCAAAATCACCAAGCGCCAGTTCTGCCTCAGAGAGTTCCTCCGGAGTGAATGCAGTCTCCTCTGCCGCTTCCATCCCCGGCCGAAGCGGAAGCACCTTTTTCACAGACATCGTATTGTCGGTAATCGTTCCGGTCTTATCCACACAGAGTACGTCCACGCGCGCCAGAGTCTCGATGCATTTCATATCATGCACAAGCACCTTCTTCATGGCAAGACGTGCAGCACTCGCCGCCAGCGCGACATTTGCCAGAAGATACAGTCCCTCCGGAATCATACCGATAATCGCCGCCACAGTCCCGGTCACGCTGTCTTTCGCTCCGGACTCATTGATAAAATACTGCTGGCCAAACAGAATAATCCCGATCGGAATAATCAGAATGCCGACAATTTTTACCAGCTTATCCAGAGAGCGGATCATTTCAGACGATTCCGCGTCGTTCATTACCTTCGCCTGCTGAGACAGCTTTGAAACATAGGAATCTGCGCCGATCCGATCCAGCTTCGCCCGGCACTCTCCGGACACGATGAAGCTGCCGGACAAAAGAGTATCCCCCTTTTTCTTCGACACCTGATCCGACTCGCCAGTAATCAGTGACTCGTTGACCAGCACTTCCCCCTCTTCTATGATCGCGTCTGCCGGAATCTGATTGCCTGCCGAGAATACCACCATATCATCCAGCACCAGATCCTCCGCCGGGATCTCTGTCGTCTTTCCGTCACGCACCACTTTGCATTTCGGCGCGTTCAGAATATTCAGATCATCCAGCACCTTCTTTGCGTGCAGCTCCTGAACAATCCCGATACACGTATTCGCCACTATGATTGGCAGAAACGTCATATCCCGAAAAGCGCCAACCAGAATCAGCAGGATCGCAATCAGGAAAAAAATCAGGTTAAAATAGGTAAAGAGATTACTGTAAATAATCTCTTTCTTAGATTTAGAGGGCGATTCAGGGGCAGTATTTTTGAGTCCCCGAAAAATGCGGTCGTCCACCTGCGTCTGTGTCAGTCCCTGCACGGTAGTCGGTGAAAAACGTTCCATCGGAATGATGTTATCCGGGATCCGTCTCTCTTCCGGAATCACCTGTGTATTTGCAAGCTTACTGCGAAATGATTTTATATTACTCCAGAGACTTACGCCGGAGCGGTCATTTTTTTCAGCAGCTTCGATCGTTTCCTCTTCGGTATTTTCCTCAGTCATACTTTTCCCGGCGTTTTTTCCCTCTGTTGCACAATCTGCTGTGGGAGTGTCCTTCATCTCTAATCTTTCCACAATATCATCCTCGAACCAGTCATGCTTTCAGTATCAGAACCATTCTACCATACCTCTTTCTAATTGATAACCCCGCAAATCCTGAAAAAAAAATAAAAAAGAGGTGCAACTCTTCCGCACCTCTCTAAGTGTTCCCGTATGAAAATCCTTCAGTCCCGCCCAAACAGTAAATAATGCAAAAATCTCATTCTCCCTGCGTTGAAATCGGGCGAAGAAATTTTTCCTCAAATACAGCCTGTGCACAGGGTCTGCCAAAGAAATATCCCTGGCTGTAATCCGGAGGAAGCAGCGCAATCTTATCACGTTCCTCTTCTGTCTCGACGCCCTCTACACACACCTTCAATTCCAGATTCTTCACCATACCATTCAGCAGCGAAAGGAGATTATACTCATACTCGTTTGACATTGCACGCATGGTAAAAGAACGGTCGATCTTGATGAGGTCAGGACGAAGCTCATTCAGGTAGTGAAAATTCGAATACCCGGTGCCAAAATCATCAAGCGCAAGCTTTACACCGTTCTCCTTCAGCTGTTTCCAGAGGCGTGTAAAATACGTATCTGACTCAACCAGACCGCTCTCCGTCAGTTCCACAATCAAATCGGAAGGATCCAGATCATAAAGCTCCAGCGCCTCCATAATATCAGCCACAACGTCGCTCTTCATCACCTGGACGTATGAAACGTTGACATTCACCCGAAAGCCCGGTACAACCTCCTGAGATTTTTTCGCAAAACGAAGCGCTTCGTGCAGCACCCAGCGGCCAACTGGAATGATCAGACCGGTTTCCTCAAGTATTTCAATAAATTCCCCCGGCATCACCAGAACATCATCTGAATGAAAACGCAGCAAAGCTTCCGCACCGCTTAAGGAACTGTCATCCGAATGGAAAATCGGCTGATAATACACCTCGAAGCCCCTGAAGTTATCACTGACTGCCTGGCGCAGCGCCTGTGTCAGATATTTTCGTTTCAGGAACGCATCATAATCTTCCTGACTGAAGACATAGCCCCGGTTCTTTCCCAACACCTTAGCTTCTGTTAACGCGAACTCTGACAGCTTCATGATCTGTGACCAGGTAAACTTCTGCACATCCTGGCAGAGAAGGATACCGCATGATACGGTAACAAATGCTTCGTAGTGATTATCTTCCACATACTGATCCAGCGCTCTGCGAATCTCCGTATACAGATCCATCGCGTCTTTCGCAGTTCCTCCGTTGAAATCCACGACCATAAATTCATCGGCCATAATGCGGTAGAAATGCTGATCCGGATGCACACAGTGAACAATAAAATCCCCCATCCGGCGCAGAACCATATCCCCGTACTCAATTCCAAGCTTGGCATTGATTGATTTGAAATTATCCAGACCAAGTCGGAGAAAATATCCGTTTGGCTTTACGTCTGCGTACCCCTGGAGATACTGCTGCAGGCTTGTCTCACCGAGCAATCCGGAAACATTGTCCGCTTTCTGTTTTTTACCAATCTCATTGATACAGCCCACCATGTAAACAAGCTTGCCCTCCTGGCGCACAATGTGCCCCCGGCAATTGATCCAGACTGGACGGCCATCGGTGCTCAGCCATCGATAAATCAGGTTATGTGTTGTCCGATCCGAGGATACGATATCCGCCAGATCATCGATCAGCGCCTGCCGATCCTCCGGACAGGTTACTTTTAACAGATTATTCTGCACATCATGGAAATAACACTCCGGTAACTGAAAGCGTTCCCGCGCGTGCGGAGATATATAGTAAGAGTCTGTCTGAAAATCTAAGACAAAAAGATAGTCATCGGTGCATGGATTATAGAGGTCTATCATCTGGCGGAGCTCATCCACACCCAGCAGGTTCTGCGTCTGGCCGTCTATCACGTTTTCTCCTCCCTCCCAATATCTTGTTATTCGTATTCATCTATCTTTTAAAACGTTACATCATCTGGTATTATAGCACAGTATTTTTCTAAAAACTACTCCCTTTTCACGAAATTTTAACGTTAAAGAGGGGCACTGAAGTGAAAAAGTAAATTCCACTCCGAAAGGGGCAAAGTTGAATTTAGTCT